>JBCBOC010000078.1:0-9616 GCA_039821475.1 Cyanobacteria bacterium J06632_22
CTGGGCAAATGGCTCGTCACCCAAAAGGTCAAGACCCTAACCAGCACTGCGGTAGATAGCCTAACGCCGCCGTCTAACGGGCCTAGGCCCCAGGCAGCCTCCCCGTCCCCTGACACCGCTACGACCGCCTCCCGTCCTGCTGCGCCGGAGCGTCAGCCAGCTGGTATTCCAGCCGCAGCAGAGCCACCGGCCCCCTCTGACGCCCTCACCATTGACGCCGCCTTAGAAATGCGCGTGGCCCTCGTTCGAGATGCCAGCAGCGTCGCCGTCGCCACCTCCACTGGCGGTGCCATTGTGAGTTTAGACGGTGAGGGACTCAAGGGTTTAACCGCCAACCAGGCGTACCTGGCCACAGACCAAGGCAACCTCAGTATCGATGGGGAAAACATGCCTGGAGCTGTGTGGGTGCAGGCGGACAGCGGCGGTTTAGTGGCAGTAGGAGACCGCTGGTATCGAGGCCGTGTGTTACTGCTCCTGCGAGACAACGGCATCCTCGTGGTCAACTACGTCCTGATGCAGGAATACCTTTACAGCGTGGTTGGCGCAGAAATGTCCCCCAGCTGGCCCATCGAGTCCCTTAAGGCCCAAGCCGTTGCCGCCCGCTCTTACGCGCTAGTACACAATGTCCGCCACGCGGGTCGTGAGTACGACCTAGACGACACCACCCGCTACCAGGCCTACAAGGGCGTCATGACCGAGACCAACACCACCCAAGCCGCCGTCCATCAAACCTCTGGCGAATTTATCAGCCATAACGGCGGCATTGTTGAATCGCTCTACGCCGCTACGCAAGATATTGTCAATAACGCCCACAGCGGCTTTGGCATGAGCCAAATGGGGGCGCTGGATCTATCTCGCCAGGGCTACCGCTATAACGAGATTTTGGCGGTGTACTACCCGCAAACGGCCATTGGCCGCATTGATGTGGGCGAGTAGGTTTACAACTTGTAAGGAATGAACGCCGGACCCTGAGGGCATTAGTATCGTTAAAACTATCGATACTGATAGGCCTCCACCATGGGTTTTAGACTGTCCGCTACGATCGCTGCTACGTTCGGCGGTATTGCCTTGTTATCGAGCTTACCCGGCGCCATTTCCCCTGCCCCTGCTCAAACCTGCGCCCCCCTGGAGGTGGTGGGCGGCGAGGGAACTGAGGTGACGAAATTGGTCTCGCCTATCGGCACATTCATTTTCATCAATACCAATTGGGATACCGACTTTGCGGTCCCCGGCAACACTAACTACACCTCATTTGTGGTGACTATGCTGCCGGAAGACGGCGAAGTTTACGACATTGATGTGTATTACAAGTACAGCGACGGCACGGCCGATCAGGTCTATTCAGTCCCGGGGGCTGTGCTCACCGAGGGAGAAGCCTTAATTATCTCGGAACCCGACCGAGTCAATGACAATCCCTTTCAGGTGAACGTCCGTGTTGGCGGCGCAGCGTCTGAGGGCAATCGCTACACCATTTCTGTACAGGGTTGTCGATAACAACTTGTTTATCGAGGCAACGTAAACCAAACCGCTGTGCCATGAGCAGGTTCTATCCCAATTTGCCCCTCATGGGCCTGTATCACCTGCTTACAGATGTACAGACCGAGGCCACGGCCTGGTTGATATTGGGATTGCGTTCCCCTCACATAGGGTTCAAAGATCCTGTTTTGTCGGCCTAGCACCAGCCCCTGGCCATTGTCTACCAGCATCACCTTGAGCATGGCATAGTGATTCACGGTGACCGGCTTAGCTTGGAGCGTAATCTGGGTTTGGGGTGGGTTGTAACGAACGGCATTATCAATCAAATTGCTTAACACCCGACCAATTTGACAGGGATCAACATAGACTTTTGGCGTGTTAGCCGGAATTCTGTTGTCAATCTGGATATTGCGCTGGGCCAATACCTCTCGAAAGTCGTCAAGAACAGTATTAAAAATTTCTGTGATATCTACAGATTGGCGGCGCAGTATCAGCACTGAGGCAGGACCGTTATCGGGAACCATCAACGTATCCATCAACGACAGCAACCGCTCTCCCCCATTCATCAGGGCAGTCATTTCTTGGGGAGCAATCTGAATTGGCTGCTGATCAAGAGTATTGTTCTGAAGCGATCGCAACAGCAGCAGCGACCCCATAACAGGTGTGCGTAGATCGTGGGTAATGCTGTGCACACAGCACTGCAGCCGCAGATTCGCTTCCACTTCAGACTGTTTCGTCGTTTCAAACAGATGCACGCCCAGCTCGCAAATAATGCAGATTAGGATCAGTTCAACCGCGTAGCCAAAGCTGTGAATGGGCTGCTCACCGAAGTGCGTAAGCCCCAGCAGCGGATAAGCTCCAAAATAAAAGGCAATCGGGACCAGCTGCGCCAGTAGGTGAATCCGCCAGTACACCGGAATAATAATGGCCTGGGCCAAAAACATAATCGAGGAAGGCTGGTGAGGCACCCCCAGCACTGCCCCCAGAACAATCTCGGGAATAAAGGTCAAGGCCCAGGGCAACAACAGCAGCATGATGGCAGGGCGTTTACGAATAAAGGGGCTCCGCCACAGCACCACGAGGGTCAGTAGGGATAGCGCAACGAGTATTTTATGAAGAATAAAGTCCTGCCGTAGCGTGCTCAGGGCATCTGGTACCTGTAGCAGGTCCAGAGCCCACAACAAGCGCTCCGGGTTCACAAAATATTCGTAGTAGGTCGTTATCCCAGCAATGCTGATGTACAGCAAGGCGAGGCCAATCCCCACCCAAAATCGCTGCCGAATCAGCCCATCGCGCCACTGCTGAGACTCAGGTGACGGAGTCTGTGGCCCCAGCAGAAGCTGCCGAAGCTGCTGCCCTAGCTTATGCCTGAGCACGGGTTGTGGAGATGAAGGCAAGGTTGTCGTCATACTCAATATGAAGCGCAATCCTGTCTACTGTATGGGATGGTCTGACCCAAGCAAATGACCAACTGGTCAGATCTATCTACCGGGTCGGCCAATGCGCCCGAGCATGGACCCATGTCAGTCTCAAATTGTTGTTTCAACCCGTGGAGATCTTCCATGCAACACAACGAGATTATTCGCCCAGTTTACGCCTGGAGCTTAGCGGCTATGACCCTCATGACAGTATTCTTTCAGCCCCAGGCCTTCGCTTCGACCGAGGACTTGACCGAGCAGGCCATGATTGAGCAGCTATTTCTAACGGACACGCCACTGCCGGGGGCCACCCCAGAGAAACATGCCGAACTGCTGACCATTCGTGACGGTGCCGTCGCATGGCTGGGCAACTACCAAGGCGTACGCACCGAAGGGGATTATTTAGTAATTGAGTTTGAGCACGGCGAAGTGCCCGTGACCATTGTGCTTGAGGAGAATGGCGAATCCGGTGCAATCGGCGCTCAGTGTCCCATTACGGACGTGCCCCTGAGCCAGGCCCCCGAAGACTTTCAGATGGCCTTGGCGGAATGTCCTGATCTAGTCCCTTAAGGGCCGGTGCCCTAACTGACTAGGCCCGACCGCAGCGCCACCACGGCCACCTGCACCCGGTCATGGACCTCAAACTTGGTCATGATGCTGCGCAGGTGGGCCTTGATGGTGCTTTCGCTGAGAAATAGGGCCTGTGCGATCGCACCGTTACTCTTCCCCTGCACCAGCAGTTCCAGCACCTCCATTTCCCGTGGGCTGAGGGTGAACGTGGGCTTTGGCTTGGCCTGGAGCTGCTGCACCACATGGCGGACCTTTTCGTCTAGGTACAGGGCACCGGATTGGACCGTTGCGATCGCATCGAGGACCTGCTGAATATCTGCCCCTTTAATGCAGTAAGCATCGGCCCCATTCGCGAGGGCCCGCGCCGTTTCATGCTCCGTGGCATGGGAGGTCAAAATGACAATGCGAGTGTCTGGGCAGGCGGTCTTAATTTGGCGAGTTGCCTCAAGGCCATCTAAATGGGGCAAACCAATGTCCATGATGATCAGATCAGGCTGTATTTGGATTGCGCGTTGAACGCCTGCAGCACCGTCTGTGGCCTGTCCAATAATTTCAAAGTCTGAATGTTGACCCAACGCATGCCTCAGGCCCAGTTGCATCAAAGGATCATCTTCGATAATCAAAATCCCAAAAGACACAGCCACAACACCGAAAAACATCAGCCAAACGCTAGTCTATTCAAACATACTGCAGTTCGCCCACAGCGTAGGCTGGATTGCGAATCATGGAGTACGGGGTAACTCACAGGTATGGCCCTGGGCTGCGTCAAAGCCTAAAAACAGCGTAACAACACGTCAGCGATTGCCCCAACGGCACTGTTGGGTCAAGCGCTAACAAACCTACTGAGACAGAGCCGGGTTGCCCTGTCTCAACCTGTTAAAAGCTATCGCACCGGAATCAAGACCATATCAATGGCGTGAATCACACCATTGGTCGCAGTGATATCTGCGGTCAAAACAGTGGCGCCATTAATGGTCACCCCCTCGTCTACACCGACTTGCAAAGGTAAGCCATTTTTACTGTCTACCGCACCGGAAGAGAGCTGATCGGCGGTCACACTCCCACCAATCACATGGTACGCAAGCACGTCATACAAGACCTCTCTATTTTCGGGTTCGTAAAGGCTGTCGACAGCCCCCTCTGGTAAACGGGCAAAGGCCTCATCCGTCGGCGCAAACACGGTAAACTCTTTACCGTTAGAGCCGTCAAAAGCCCCCAGCCAACCGGCATGTTCTAACAGAGACGTTAGAACATCAAAGGAATCACTAGAACTGGCAATATCGGCAATACTTTGGTCACTGGTGCTTTGAGCGGTTACGGGCAGCGCCATTAGCAGGCTTGCAAAACCGATGCCAGCTGCTTTAATACACTTCGAAGTCAGTTGAGAAAGGCGTGTCATAGTCTCATTAATCTCCTAAAAATCCTAGTCATAAGTTCAGCTACCGTCAGCCACTACACCATGTCCTGCCTGAAACCCGTAGCATTCTCTAGGAAAACGACTGTTCTAGACGTGACGAAGGTGTAAGAGATCCAAATCAGCAGGGAAAAATCTTCTGACACGCCATCAGCGTTCCATAGACACCTCTGAGGTATCTGAGGTCAAGATTAATCTTTTTAGAATGTCAGATTAAAACGATTAGAAGTCCCTGAGCTCAATGATATCGTCACAGACCGGACATCCTTCCGATGCACCATAAGCCACAGAGATTGGAGCGCCATGACTAATATGTCTGACACAGACTATCCTTGTCGCAAGGAGATAACTGCGATACCGTTTCATCATTAGGGGCCATCGATGCCCCCGTCATAAATCGCCTACAGCACTTTTTCTAGGAACTGACAGGCTCGCTCACTTTTAGGTGTACTAAAGAACACCTCTGGGGTGGCATCTTCTACCACGTAGCCCTGATCGAGAAACAAAATTCGATTAGCGGCCTCCCGAGCAAAACCCATTTCGTGGGTCACAATCACCATAGTCATACCGCTATTAGCCAAGTCCTTCATCACATCGAGAACCTCTTTTACCATTTCAGGGTCTAGTGCAGAGGTAGGCTCATCAAACAGCATAATATCTGGCTCCATAGCCAGGGCACGGGCGATGGCAACCCGTTGTTTTTGTCCGCCTGATAACTTTGAAGGATACACATGGGCCTTCTCAGCTAAGCCCACTTTACGGAGCAGCGTCATCCCCTTATCTTGAGCTTGGCCCTTTGAAACATTTTTGACTCGCACTGGCGCGTAGGTGACGTTTTTCAGCACATCCATGTGTGGGAATAGATTAAAATGTTGAAAGACCATGCCCACATTCTGACGCATCTCCATCACGTCAGTCTTGTTGTGGGTAATTTCGATACCATTGATCTGAATACTACCTGAGGTAGGCGTTTCTAGCAGATTAATGCAGCGTAGGAACGTCGATTTTCCAGAGCCAGAGGGGCCAATCATGGCTACCACTTCGCCCTTTTGAACATCTGCAGAAATATCTTTCAACACGTCCAGCGCTCCAAAGGACTTTTTAAGTCGCCGTACTTGAATGCAAGGCGTGCCAGTATCAGTCAATGGGGCGTCAATAGAATGAGTCATGGGTGCAGCCAGCGGAACAATACTAGACCAATATAAAGCTTGAGAAATGAGATTAAAACGCATCAAGCATGGAGGAAAACGGACAAATCTACCGCTAACTGCTCCTCTGTAATCGACGTTCAAGCCCAGTCGCCGATAATGCAAGCACCATGACAACAATGTAGTACACCACCGCTACAATAAGCAGTGGCTCAAAATAGACGTATTTTTCAGCAGCAACAATCTGAGCACGACGTAATAAGTCTTGAGCACCAATCACCGACACCAGCGTAGAATCTTTAAGCAGTGCAATGGATTCGTTCACCAGTGCTGGCAAAATATTCTTGATTGCCTGAGGCAAAATGATATCCAACATCATAGGGCGATACCGCACACCTAGAGAAGCTGCCGCCTCAGCTTGGCCTTTATCCACAGCTAAGATCCCGGCTCGAATCACCTCCGAGATATAGGCTCCAGAGTTAAGGGCGAAGGTGATGATACCCGCCTGAAACCCTGAAATATCCTGTCCTGTCAGCTGCGGGGTCGCAAAGTAGATCAGCGACAAAGTCACCAGCAGCGGCGTTCCTCTAAAAATGGAGGTATAAACCGTGCCAAACCAGTACAACGGTTTGAAGCTGGAGATTTTTAACAGGGCCAGGATAATCCCCCAGATAAATCCAAACAGGGCGGATAATGCTGTGAATTTAAGCGTAACTAGCAGCCCTGACAAAATAAACGGCAGGGAGGGCATAATCCGCCCAAAATCCAGATCAAGCGCTGCGACTAACGAAAACAGCAACGGGTTCATACAGACAGCCGGTAAAGAAACGAAAGAGAGCACACCATAAATCTTGGCCACGTCTAGGTCTGCAGGTTTCCTCGGAGAAAGCCGCAGGTTTCAAGTTGAACGAGATTTAGGAGCATAGCCAAATGCTACGATGCCGTTTGCTCATCATAATAGTCCTCGAACCATTGCTGTACAAAGGCCTCAAGCTCACCACTCTCGATCAACTCGGTCAAAGCCGCGTCAAATTCTTCGACTAGAGGAGACCCTTTCGGGAATGCGATCGCAGAACCCGACTCGCCCTCAATAGCTACCGTCTCAAACTGCAGATCGTCGTTATTTAGGACATATCCCTTAGCAACGGTATCTTCAACAATGGCAGCATCCAGTCGGCCCGCCTTAATCTCCTGCACCAATTCGCTTACCTTGTTACGGGGCTCAATTGTCATGCTGATCGTTTCCGCCTGATCCTTAGCTTCTCCTTCCTGAATCGAGCCCAACTGCACACCCACCGTTTTACCTTCGAGGTCTTCGTAGGTAGCTAGACCAGACCCCTTCAGGGAAATAATGGTGTTTTGAGCATCGTAATAGACTTGAGAAAAATCAACGCTTTGCTTGCGTTCCTCGGTAGGTGTCATACCCGCCATCGCAAAGTCAACCCGTTCTGCCTGCAGCGCAGGAATAATACCATTGAACTCCATATCTTCGATCTCAATGGTGTAGCCCAGTTTCTCACCCAAAGCCTTAGCAATATCGATATCAAAACCAATAGGCTCACCGCTGCCACCCGCCGTTTCATAAAACTCATAGGGAGGGTAGTCTGCCGATGTCCCCATGACAAGAACCTTGACCTCCTCACCATCACCAGCGACATCCCCTCCGGTCGGAGACGTACAGGAGACAGTCATGCCGAGGCTAAAAACAGCTGACAGCGTAGTAAGCGCAAAAAAACGACGACGTTTCATAGAGACTTCTGGGTCCTAATAATGGGTCCTGATCAATTCAGCGATTCCGAGCAGAACTCATTGCCATACAGCCCAGAGTAATGAGTCCTATCCCGTAAGTTCAGTGCAAAGTTGCGACACAACATTGGAGAGGGGACAGGCGAAGATAAGGTAGCGTTAACAAAACAATAGCCAACAACACTTCAGTCCTAAAGCCTCAACCGCAATATGGTGCCCAATACGTCAAAAGCGGATCTAAAGAGGTATAAACCGCAACAAAAAACTTAAGCCAATACTAGACTCTTATCAGAGTAGATGGAGACAAAAAGACGAGTCAAGATTCTTAATAGAGAGTAAAGATTCCAAAAAAAGCTTATAAATCAGGAATGACAGTAGATCAGCTTTCCTCTAATATCAGCGTCACACTGCCCTAAAGACCGTAACGTCAACTGACATATCAAGACGTAGCAATTACTACCTTATAGCTTTCACGCTTACAAGCACGATAAAGCCGTAAAAGTACGATTCAGTTGACCTCACGATGAGGATATCGGCGAACTAAAAGCCCTAGCAATCCTACGCTCATTAAGCTTAGGACTGTTCGGGGTTCGGATACCGGGGCAATATCTACCGTTAGGTTGGTAAACGACACCTTGAGCTCACCTTGACTGTCCAACCCTAAATAACCTTGAGCAAACGATTTCTGAGTCAGGGTAACACCATAGGTGGGGTCGCTTTCAAAACTCTGCCCCAAGGCTGTTGTTGCACTACTCTCAAACAGCGCTATCGCTGTTTCTGTAAAGGCCCTTGGATCGGTCCACCCCCCTAGGTCATCGTCAAAGTAACTAAAGATATTATCGGAGAAAGGTACTTCGCTAATGGCAGGGGTCGTTAGCAATGCCTTTTCGCTAAAGCTCGCAGTTTTGGTGAGGGGGTCGTAACGATCTCCTTCGGTCAGGTACGTTGCGAGGACACCTTCAATGCTCCAATAGCCATTCTTTTCACCCACCTTTGCCTGGGATAAGTCCGAGATAAAGACGCCGCCTTCACCCAGTACATCCAACTGTCCATCTTCGTTGACAATTAACGCTGTATTTTCATCAATACCATAGGTCATCTCAACCCCTAAATCTGCCGCAAGACGAATCTGACGGCCTTGCCGCCCCCGTTCACTAAAGTGACTATCGATTAGCCCTAAATCGAAGAAACCGAGGCCACCTAGGGGGTTGTAGTACAACGTGTTGTCAAAGGGAGGACTACCAATAAAGCTCACCGGGCCATCCCGTAGGGCTTCATAAGTTTCGCCATTGGTAATCATTGGGTCGACCGGCTGTACCGCTGTACCAGCACTGGTGCCAGCAATAACGGCTCCGGCAGCAAATTGCGCTTGAAGGGCGGTCAGCAGCGCTGTATCAGTACGGGTTGCTGTTGCGGGGTCTTCGTTAAAGAAACAGTCTGTGATAAAAGACTGATCGCCGCCTGTAAAAATAAAGCTATTACGACTATTGATCTGGCTAACAATATCAGAACCGTCATCGTTTTTGTAAGCAGCACAGGTGTCTACTGTAATCGGAATCCACTCCACATCTGCGGCCTCACCATAGAGAATGTCAAAGTCTTCGAGATAGAAGCCCGCCGAACGTTCTGGTCGAGAACTAGCAGTAGAAATGATACCGATCTTTGCGTTATCCAACCCGCCCGCCCGTTCCACAATCTCTTCGTAAATGGAAATGCCATAGGGCTCTGATTCACCGCCGCTACCGGGGAAAGCCCAGCTGCCCCCAGTCAGCACCAAAGAGCCCGCCATTGCAGCAGGGGCCCTCAGCGTCATTACAGCCGTCAGACCCAACCCGACAGAAAAC
>JBCBOC010000117.1:0-8305 GCA_039821475.1 Cyanobacteria bacterium J06632_22
CGAATGGGTGTTTTTGAGCTTTATGGGGGTGGTGTGTCAACCGGCTCATCCCTTGGTGCTCTTCCTAGACGATCTGCAGTGGGCAGACTGCGGCACGCTGCGATTGCTGGAGCTGATGGTCCAGGATGACGGGTTGGCCAATGTGTTTATCCTGGGAGCCTACCGAGATGGCGAGATCGACTTGGCCCATCCTCTTCATTACCTCATACAGGAGATCGACCGAGCCGGACAGCTGCAGCGAGTGGTCCTATCGCCCCTGACAGTGGCGCAGGTGACCGAACTGATCGTAGATAGCTTTCACTGCGATCGCACCGCAGCTCATTCCCTCGCCGAAGTGATCCACCAGAAAACGTCTGGGACACCACTATTTGTCAATCAGCTGCTGCGATTGCTGTATCAGGACGGCTTGATTGCTCTCAATGGCGCAACTGAGGACACGACTGAGGACACGACTGGGGGGGCACAGGCCGCTCCACACTGGCACTGGGATTTAGAACAAATTCGCACTCAGCGCAGTACCGACAATATGGGCACGCTGATGGTCCAGAGCCTGCAGCAACTGCCTGAAGCTACCCGCACCCTGCTGAGTTGGGCCGCTTGCTGGGGCACTCAGTTCGAGCTAAGCCTGTTAACCCAGCTCTGTGCCCATGCCGATATGCCGGGATTGCCTGCGGTGGAGAACCTGTCCCCTGTTCAGCAGGAGATTGAGGTGTACCACGCATTACAACCCGCCATGCACCAGCATCTGATTGTGCCCACCGCCGAGGTGACCCTGCCGACCCCCGCAACGCAGCGCCCGGCGGATACAAAGACAGATGCAAAGACAGATTTAGTCGTGCCTGCCTTTCAGTTTGTGCACGATCAGGTGCAGCAGGTGGCCCGCGAAGGACTGAACCCACACCAACGTCAGGCGGCCCATCTCCACATTGGTCGCTGGCTGCAGACGCATCAGGGCGCCGCCACTAGCGATCTCTTTTGCCAGGTGGATCACCTTAACCGGGCCCAAGCGTTAATCACTGAGGCTAGTGAGCAACAACAGTTGGCAGAACTCAATCTGATGGCGGGTATAAAGGCCATGGCCACAACGGCTTATGCTTCTGCCAGTGCCTATTTTGCAGCGGGGCTAACCGTGCTACCGTCCGCTGATGGAACATCGCGCTTAGCATTTAATCTCACCTACGGACAGGCAGAGGCAGAGCAGCGCCAGGGCCATTTTGAAACCTCGGAAGCGCTCATCCAAACGCTGCTAAAACAGGAGTCCTCTCCGGTAGACAAGGCGGAGGTGTACCATTTGCTAATTTTGCAGTACACGCTCCAGGCGCGGTATGACAATGCCGTCTCGATCGGCCAACAGGCCCTGGCACTGCTGGGAATCACAGTACCGCAGGCGGACCTGGCCACAGTCGTCGAGGCACAACTATCGGCCTTTCGAGCGCAGCTGGGGGATCGTCCCGTGGCGTCTCTGCTAGACAATCAGCCGATTGAATCACCCACCATTCGAGCGGTGGTGAAGATTTTGGGGACGCTACAGCCCACCACCTACCGCACCAATCCCCAACTGTTTATGTGGGTGGTGACTAAGCTAATTAACCTGGCCATTGAGCATGGGGATGCGCCGGAGGTGTGTTATGCCTACGGTGCCTACGGCATTCTGCTCAGCGGCCTGTGGGGTGAGTACGAACAGGGCCAAGCCTTTGGCGACATGTCCCTGGCGCTGAGTCGTAAACTCAACAACCCGATGCAGGCCTGTAAAGCCTGTATGGTTCTGGGCAGCTTTTTGAACCACTGGCTACACCCTCTGCACACCACCGAGGCAATTTACCAGGAGGGCTACTACGCGGGCCTGGCCTCGGGCGAATTTCAGTATGTAGGCTACAGCCTGTCCTACCAGGGCTATCACTTCTTTTACCAGGGCAAGCCCCTGGAGGATGTGCTGGCGGTGCTGCCCGACTACCGCGCCCTGACGGACAAACATCACAATCACTGGGCCAGCGATGCCCTGGACGGGTGCGATCGCATCCTGCGCAACCTGCTGGGACAAACGGCAGATTTTCTCAATTTTGACAGCGCGGGGGGCACCGAAGCGGACTATTTGGCCACCTGTGAAGCCAACCAAAGCCATAACCCCCTGGCCCGCTACGCCATTCTCAAGGCCTATGCCCTGTACCTCTATGGGGAGTACGACGCGGCGCTGGCTTGGAGTCGGAAGGCTCAGCCGCTGCTGGATTATGTGGTCGGCACGATTGCCATTCCGGAATATACCTACATCACAGCCCTGATTTTGGCGGCGCTGTACCCTGACGCAGACGGAGAAACCCAGGCCACCTACTGGCAGGAACTGCACGACCTGCAACAGCAGCTACAGCGTTGGGCCCGCCATTGCCCGGCTAATTTTGAACACAAGGCCCTGCTGGTAGCTGCCGAGGTCGCCCACCTCGCCGACCAACCCTGGCAGGCCATGAGCTACTACGAGCAGGCCATTGCTTCGGCCCACGCCCACCGCTGTTTGCCCAACGAAGCCCTGGCCCGAGAACAGGCGGCTACATTTTTCCTGGCCCGTCAGCAAGGGGAAACAGCCCGACATTTCCGGCAGACTGCCTACGAGCTCTACCGGCGCTGGGGCGCCCACCACAAAACTGAGCGAATGGCCGTGCAGTTTCCTGAATTGCTGGTGCGATCGCAACTGAGTTTCGATCCGGGCAACAGCTTGAGCCTCACCCAAAACGGCAGTGTCCGCAGCGACTATACCGATCACGTGCTTGACCGAGAGACGGTGATCAAGTCCTCCCAGGCCCTATCGCAGGAAATTGTCCTGCCTACACTGCTCCAGAAACTGTTGGCCCTGGCCATTGAAAATGCTGGCGCTCAGTCTGGCGTGATCGTGCGGCAACAACCGGAGGGAATGGTGGTGGCGATTACCCATGCCCACTTTGCTGCCGAAACTGGGACCACGCCGGTACCGCTGGCGACCTATCCCTACCTGCCCCAGTCACTGATTCAGTACGTGGTCCGCACCCAGGCCCCGCTGGTGATCGAGGATGCCACGAAGGCAGAGCCCTTTTGCCAGGATGCCTACATCCAGGAACACGGTCCTCAATCTGTTTTTTGTACCCCAATCCGTCACCACGATGAGCTTGTGGGCATTTTGTACCTGGAAAACAATCTGTTGCCTAAGGCCTTTACTCAACAACATGTGGATATTCTTGGCATCCTCACGGCCCAGGCAGCCATTTCCATCCAAAATTCGATATTGTTCAATAATCTCAGTCAGACGAGCCAAGCCCTAGAGGTGGCCAATCAAAGCCTAGAAGAGAAGGTGCACGAGCGAACCCAGGCCCTAGCAGAAAAAAATGCCTCCCTGTCAGAGACCCTCGATCAGCTCAAACAAACGCAGCTACAGCTTGTGCAAGCCGAGAAGATGTCCAGCCTGGGGCAAATGGTGGCGGGCCTAGCCCACGAAATCAACAACCCCATGAGCTTTATTTACAGCAACCTGGAGCCTGCCCAGGAGTATGCAGAGGATTTGCTGGCGCTCATTGACCAATATCAACGGGACTATCCTGACCCCACGCCCAGCATTGCCGCCCAGATCAAAGCCATCGACCTGCCCTACATCCAGTCGGATTTACCGGAACTGTTGCGCTCAATGAACATTGGCGCAGAACGCATTATCAATATTATTCTCTCCCTACGAAACTTCTCTCGCTTAGACGAAGCCGAACAGAAGCCCGTAGAGATCCACGAAGGGTTAGACAGCACCCTGATGATTTTGCAAAATCGCCTGCGAGAGGATAGCAAGGGAGGCGCTATCGAGATTCACAAGCACTACGGCGCGCTTCCGCCGATTACCTGTTATGCCTCCCAAATGAACCAGGTATTTATGAATTTGTTGAGCAATGCCATCGATGCCTTACGAGAGGTACAGCTCACGTCATCAGATGATTTTCAGCCCCGCATTGAGATTTGTACCCGCCAGCGGCAGAACACCTGCGAAATTATCATCACTGACAATGGCCCTGGTATTCCCGAAGCGGTCCAAGCCAAAATCTTTGATCCGTTTTTTACGACCAAACCAGTAGGTAGCGGCACGGGTTTGGGGCTGTCTATTGCTTACCAGATCGTGACGCAGCAGCACGGCGGCACCCTAGACTGTGAAGCGACGTCAACAGGTACGGCGTTTACTATTACCCTACCGGCATCACAGTCTGAAGCGTGATCCTCCCAGCCCGCCGCCGCCGATCGTAGGCGCTAAAGGGGCCCAACACTGGATACTTCAGCGCCAGGATTGCCCTAAGCAACGTGGCTAAAGCTATATAGTGTGCTGGAATTGCTGACATTTTGGATAAGCTCCTATGGTTGCCGTTGCCTTTGAGATTCTTCTAATTTTTGTGTTGGCCATTGCCAACGGCGTCTTTTCAGGCTCTGAAATGGCGGTGGTGTCCGCTCGCAAGGTGCGGTTAGAGCAAATGATGAAGCGGGGCGATCGTAAAGCCCAGCGGGCCCTAAAGCTGGCAAATTCCCCCAACGACTTTTTCTCGTCGGTGCAGATTGGGATCACGCTCATCGGCATTTTAAGTGGCACGGTAGGCGGCGCTAAACTCTCCCTGCGACTACAGGCTTTCTTGGCAACGGTGCCGGCGCTAGCGCCCTATGCAGAGTTGCTCGGAGTGCTGATTGTGGTGTCGGGTATTACCTATCTGTCACTGGTGCTGGGAGAGCTGGTGCCCAAGCGCATCGCGCTAAATCAGCCAGAACAGATTGCCTGTGCCGTGGCCAAGCCGCTGGGATGGCTTGCGATCGCAACGACACCAGTCATTAAGCTGCTGAGCCTCTCGACCGAGGCACTGCTAAAGCTGCTGGGTATCCAGACGTTGGAGGCATCCGCTATTACCGAAGATGAAATCAAAGGACTCATTGAGCAGGGGGCGCGAGCCGGTACCTTTGAGGTCGCCGAAAAGGAAATGGTATCGCGGGTCTTTCGGTTAGACGACCGCTCCATCAACTCGATGATGACGCCCGGCATTGAGGTAACCTGGCTCGATATTGATGCCCCGTGGACAGAGAACCAGCGGCGCATTCAGGCCCATCCTTATTCCCAATACCCGGTCTGTAAAGAAAGCCTAGATCACTGCCTGGGCATCGTCAGAACGAAGGATATTTGGGCATCCACCTGGTCCGGTGAGACCCCGAATCTGCAGCACCTGCTACAGGCACCGCTGTACATTCCCGAACGGGCACGAGCCCTAAAGGTGCTAGAAGAAGTACGAACATCGGTGGCCCCCATGGCGCTGATTACCGATGAATACGGCAGCATTGAAGGGGTGGTAACCCTCAACGATTTAGTCGCAGCCATTGTGGGGGAACTGCCCTCGTTGCAGGATGAACCGACGGTGGTGCAGCGGGACGACGGGTCTTGGTTGATGGATGGCCTGCTACCGGTGGAGACCCTGAAGGCGGTACTCCAACAAGCGCAGCTACCCCAGGAAACAGAGGAGCAATACCACACGTTGGGGGGCCTAGTCATGACCCTGCTAGAACATGTCCCCCAGGCTGGAGAGTGCTTTGAGGCGCTGGGCTATCGGTTTGAGGTGATGGATATGGACGGGGTGCGGGTGGACAAGGTGCTGGTCACCCCCATCAATCCTCCAGCTCCCCCCCCAACTAAACTTTAGGCTGGATTCAGCCCATATTCAGGTTTATGGTGTTAGCTCATCAGTATCGCTAAGCCAATGGGTCGTGCTACCGGGGGGCATTCCCGTAGGGCAACAGCTTGGTTAGACCGCGTGCTCACTATGGAGAGAATTGAGTCATGGGAATGAAACCTAGAGGCGGAGTTGGGTTAGGCCTTGTGAGCCTACTGCTAACCGCGGCCTGTACGTCTGGTCTTGCCAACCCTCGTGTTGTCCCGGACGAGCCTGCGGAGAGTGCCCCTGCGGTCGTGTCAGCTGAGCCCATGCCTGAAACCGCAGAGGCTACAGCTAACACCCCCGAATCAGCCCCCGCCCCCAATCTCGAAGCAGAATTCCAGGCCCAAACACAACAGGCGACGGACCCATACTTTGTCGATGAGAATGGTTTGGCCATCCGGGGCACTGACCCAGTGGCCTACTTTACAGAAGGGGCAGCCGTGCCGGGTCGAGCCGAGTTTAGCTATCGCTGGGGCAATGCCACCTGGCAGTTTAGCAGTGCCGCCCACCGCGACCAATTTGCCGCAAATCCCGAACAGTATGCGCCACAGTATGGCGGTTTCTGTGCCTGGGCCGTCAGCCAGGGCTACACTGCGCCGATTGATCCCAACGCCTGGCGTATTGTAGACGGGCGACTGTATCTCAACTTCAGCCCAGGGGTACAGCGCCGCTGGGAACGGAATATTCCAGGGAATATCGCCCAGGCCAACGTCAACTGGCCCAGTGTTTATGAGGGCCAATAGACAAAGGCGGGTCACAGCCAGTTGCCGACCAACAAATAGGCCGATCGGATCGAGGCGATTTTCGTCACCCGTTCGGAAGAGTGCGCTCAACTCTGCCAAGGGAATGGGCCGATCCCAGGCCAGAATAAAGGTGTCCTCAATACTGGAGCTAAACTGACCGTGGGTGGCCAGGTGAATGATGGGAAGCTCTGAATCGGTAACACGTTGGGATAGGCGACCAGCCGTAAAATCTGCGTTGAGCAGAACTTGACTGCTGAGCACCTGACTCACGGCAAGAATTTCATCGGGGACATTCGGCAGGGCGCGAAATCCATGGCGCGATTCGGACAGTCCCCCTAGGAGCACCGCACGATTGGTGTCCTGGAGCGCACGGGGATTCAATAGCTCTAGCCCCGGGGCCATGGAAACGGCATAGTCTTCGATTAGGTAGTGGCTGCCATTGTAGAGGGCTGACATGGGGACGTTGCGCAGGGCACCGTCAAGCACAAAAACCAGCTTCTGAACTTGGGCCGCCGCTAAAGCGGGGGTAATGGGATCGATCAGCCAGGTGTAAAGCTGCTGTCCCAGGGCTTTACCTTCGGGGCTGGTGTAGGGTTTTTCTAAGTTTTGTCGCCAGTCAACCAGCGTGTTCTCTAGGGTTGTTTGGCTGACGGGTGTGGTGTACTGCAGCAGAGGCTGACCGGGCAGGCTGACAATGAGTTCCAGTCGCTGGGGGAGAATGATCGGATAGACAACCGCAGCGGTGGTTTGATCAACCTGTTCTAGGGAGACCCGCTGAGCCTCTAGGCAAGCGGTCCTAAAAAAGTTGTTGAGTTCGGCAACCTGCAACGACTCAATGACATCCCTGGCTTCAGCGACTCGGTCTACGGCTGGGGCAGACGCGGCAAACTGTGTCGAGTCTTTTCTGTGGCTAGGCTGCAGCAAAAGATCCACCAATTCGCGATAGATGGGTTCGATGTTGTCGCGAAAAGAGAACTGAAGGTCTTCGCTGGTCGCCACCAGATCTTGGCGTAGCGATCTCAACGTTGTCAGAGCCGCTCGGTACGTCTCCAGGGCAGCGTCTGTACGGGCTTGCTGCTTCAGTAAACGGCCCAGCTGCCATTGCCATCGATAGGTAATATCGGCGGCGTTCAGCGATTGGGAAAGCTGCAAAGCGGTCTCAGTGAGGGTTTGAGCCGGGCCCCACTGCCGGGTTAACTCATAGGCATGCCCTAAGTAGCCTGTGGCGTAGGCTTCAGCCCGTCGATCTTGGAGCGATTGGCTCTTTCCCATGGGCCTGGGCAAAGAAGCGGGCAGCGGTTTCCATCTCGGCCGGGGTGCCGAGCTGAAGCAGACTTTGTCCAGCATTGAGATAGGCATAAACCTGAGATCTCCCGGGGGGTAGCGCATCCAGCATGGCTGCCAGTTGGGGAATCAGATTGCGAGCGGCATCGGGGGTGTTGTGGGTCAGCAAACTGAAACGGTTGAGGTAAGCCTTGGCCCGAAGGTGGGGTTCAGGGGCCACCACGTCCAGCTTGAAACCTGTAGATCCAAAACACGTATCGCCTGAAATCTATCGCTTTTGCTCAGGGAAAACGACCGTTCTGGACGTGGCAGAGGTTTATAACCTTACTCCCAAAGTTTTAGCACCCACTTGGCGGGACGACAGTCCCTGCATTGATCCGGTTAAACCCATTGAGATTCAAAAGGGCGCTGCCATAGCGGACTTGGCTACTGCTGACCTGACGACCACGTCGTAGAGCCAACGCACTGCTAGGCCCAAAGTTGGCAAATGATTCTCCTGAACTGACGACAGAAGTTACTTCATCCGTCTGAACAGCTGTACCGCTAATGGTGTTGCCGTTAACCTGTCCTCGAACACAAATAGATTCGGCA
>JBCBOC010000142.1:0-7669 GCA_039821475.1 Cyanobacteria bacterium J06632_22
CTTCCTTGCTGTCAACCATCACGAGGGCTCGTACGCCATCGGGCAGTACTGTCCACTGGTCTAAATGAATATCTTTAAAGGCGCAGGCCGTTTGCTGCCATTCTGCCGCAACCACTTGCCCTACGGCATTGATTACCACTTCGCCATTGTTGTTGTCTCCAAACAGATGTGCCTCTTCATGGGTTCGCAAATAGAGGTGATACACCGTTGTCTGTTTGCGGGAGGCTCCCAGTTGGAATGTGTTAGTCAACCCAGCCCCTATGCCAAGCGGCATCGTGTTATTCGCTACTGCTAGCGTGCCCAGTTGATTTGGCAAATTCCCGCCCAAACAACTGCGCACCTAGGTCTCTTTACAGAAGGTAAGAGAGGGGTCAGGAAAGGTAGAAAATGCGGTCTCAGAATGCGAGACAATACGGACGGCATTGACTGAACAACCGCATAAGATCCAGGCGTCCTGTGAACAATTGGCAACGGTATAGCAAAGTATTAAGGCGATTCTGGGGGGCGGCGATCGCAGCTGAGTTGGAATATCGACTCAACTTTTTGATCGCAGCACTCAGTAGCTTAACCGCATTTTCTAGCAGCCTCTTCGGTCTGTTTTTGTTCTATCGCACCGGTTACACCTTTCAGGGCTGGTCCTGGGAAGAGGCCCTGGTTGTGCTAGGTATTTTCACCCTCCTACAGGGCCTATCTGCGACCCTGCTCACGCCTAACTTGAATCGCATTGTCAACCACGTCCAAGACGGCACCCTAGATTTTGTCCTGCTAAAGCCCGTCAGTAGCCAGTTCTGGCTGTCTACCCGCACCGTCTCCCCCTGGGGCCTGACCGATGTGCTGTTTGGGCTGGTGATTATCGCCTATGCGGGGTCACGGCTGAGGCTCCCCCCCAGCCATTACCTGTTGGGTATCTTGCCACTGCTGTGTGGCATCGTCAGCCTCTACAGCCTGTGGTTTATGCTGGGTGCCACCAGCATTTGGTTCGTTAAGGTTTACAACGTTACAGAGGTGTTGCGCGGCCTGTTGGATGCCGGTCGGTTTCCCATCGTGGCCTATCCGGCAGCCTACCGCGTGTTCTTCACGTTTATTGTGCCGGTCGCCTTCCTCACCACGGTGCCTGCGCAGATGATTCTGGGACGCACAGACGGTGCCTGGCTGGTTGGATCGGTGGGTTTGGCCCTGGGCCTATTCCTCTGTAGCCGATGGTTCTGGCGATTTGCCCTGCGGTTTTACACTAGCGCGTCCAGTTAGGGCGGCGACATCTCACGACGGCACTGCTTCCCATAACGCTAATGCGGGTTACCCATAGACCAAACTCCAAATCCCCCTATTCAAAATCCATCGAGTAGCCCAGCACCAGCGGCTGCAGGTCTAACCGTTCGGGATCGACCACCTCAGCTTCAAAAAAGGCCAGCATCTCGCGCATGCTGGGTTGCCCCCGCGCTGCGCCAGTCGCCCCTGATGCAATTACCAGACCGCAGCGGCCTTGGCTCTTTCGCTGGCGATCCTGCCACTTATCCAGGGCCGTGATGTGGCGTGGATTATCCATCTCGTACTCGTGCAGCAGATGCAGCGATTCGTCCTGGGTTTGAATCAGCGCCAGTTGGAAAAGCTGTTGGTTAAAGGGATCGCTGCCGGGGTTAAAGCACAGGGCTGTAACCCCACCGTGCGATCGCAAATCCTCAATTAATTGCTTGGCTTTGGGGCGGGACGTTTGGACAATGACCGTTGGCCAGGCAGTCGATTTCGAAAACTTTCGCGCCTTCGACAGTAGCGGCTGATGGTAAATCCGCTGCGCCCCCCGCAGGTCATCCAACATTCCAACCGATAGTTCAGTGAGTAAAATTAGGGCGCCATCCGGCACCGTGTCGCTACTCAACCGCTGCAGCGGTAGCCCCACCCCAGGCGAGGGCGTCATTTGTTCGGTTTCCTGAATGAGCTCTGCCGCTAGCTCGGGCAGTGTTTCAACGGTGACCGACACCGCCTTAGGGGTGGCCTCAGCCACCGGATTGGGAATGCGAAAACTGCCCTTAATCGCCTTGAGCACATCTAGGGTCAGCGCATCGACATTTTTGCTCACAAACCGGTGGCAGGCCTCTAAGGCAACAATCAGAGTCGCCGCTTCCTCCTCCGCCAGTTCCGTCCGCAGCCCTTCTAGCGGATGCAAGCTGCCAAAATCGCACTGAACCGGCGACTCCCCGGGGAGTTGCAGTCCTTCTTCGGCATCGGCAGCCGGTTCAAAATTAATAAACAGACAGTTTTGGTCTAAAAATGCTTGCTGCAGATCCTGCGGCGACTGATCCTCCGCCAGAACACGCTGCCGAAACTGCCTTAGCGAATCTAGATTGCGATACAGCAAGAGCCCGTACTCGACATCTGCCATGCCCAAAATAGAAACATACAGGGTCTCTACACCCCAGCGGTTGAGCGTAATGGCCAGAATATCCTGCTCCGTAAACAGGTACCAGGGTGCATCCTCCCAGACCTGGGCCGCCGTGGCGATCAAAGGCGCTTCGTAAACCGCCGGAATCGACGGCATCGCTACGGTGTCATCTTCGAGTAGGGTGCTGAAGATATCGTCAATCAGCGGCAGATCGCGAGCATAATCAACCTCAATTTCCAGATCCTGGAGCGCTCCCCTCAAAAAAAATTGGAGCTCCCGATCTTTGACAACGATCTTGCGCGGGCGTGCCGGCTCGCAGCCGCTATGAGGGTGTTCAATGGCCTGAATCAGCGAGCGAACGACGGCCTCATTGCCGGTATCCGAGGGCACCATTTGCAAGGTCCGCACCATCCCCTGGGTGCCATCCACCCACAAGATACAGTCCCCTGGCGACTCAGCACTGTCCCCATCGCCATCCAGATTGAGCATGCTCTCCGGTAAACGCCTGCGGTCGCCTTCCCATACGCTAACCAGCCGAGGCAAGCGGTTGAGGCGACGGCAGGTAAAGGGCGTGAGATGCTGCATAGAAGACCAATAAATGCTGACAAGGTGAAGGTAAGAGGCGGCCTGGGAGGATGTCCCACGTTCACAAAGGCGGTCAGGTTTAGATCGTATCGGGTGCAACCGTGGGTTCAAGGCATAACCTCAGACGGCCCCAAAAACGCCCCAACCGGTTTAAGCGCGTCCCATTTCTAAGGTCCTATTCCTAAGGTCAAATGCCTCAAGTCAAAAATTACGACCCTAAAAATGCAACCAAATGCTCACTGTAGTTTAATCTGACAGCTCCATTGTGGGGAAGAATTTGCCCCCAGGCCAGGATTAGTCATCATCTGTATAGATTTGTTCAATTCAACGGAGCCCAACAGTCTGAGCTAGACTAGGGGCAACACGCATAAGCCATTCAGTCAGCCATGACCTCAGCAACGACTCCTTCAACCCAACCGAAACAAGGCATCCTGATGACGGAGGCGGCCCTCAAGCACGTCCTAGCGCTCAAAGAAAAGCAGGGTGACGACCTATGCCTACGGGTGGGGGTCCGCCAGGGTGGCTGCTCGGGCATGTCCTACATGATGGACTTCGAAGACATCTCCAACGTTACTGAGCACGACGAGGTGTACGACTACGACGGCTTTAAGGTGATTTGCGATCGCAAAAGCCTGCTCTATCTTTACGGTCTGATGCTTGATTACAGCGATGCCCTGATCGGCGGGGGCTTCCAATTCACAAACCCCAATGCGGCTCAAACCTGCGGCTGCGGCAAGTCGTTTGGGACGTAACTTCTGTAAGCGTTTCAAAGCTCCAATTTTTTGAAACCATCTGAAATCAGTCTTTAAAGCAAAAAAAGAAGGGGTACAGCCTGCTGTACCCCTTCTTTTTTTGCTTTAACCTTACCTACGCCGCAGCGCCCTCTTCCGGTGCGTACCGCAGCAAATAGCCCCGCTGACCGAGGACAAAGCCCTGGTTTTCACCGAAGAACTTGATGCGATACAGGTTCGTGGGCACGTTCTCAATTTCCTGGTCTTTCAGCCAAGTTTCACCCTTATCTGGGCTCACAATTAGATTGCCGCTACCGCCAGAGACCCACATTTCGTCAGGCGTACGGTAAGCCGCGTCCAGCAAACCCCAGCTCGTCCCAAGCTCAGGGTTGATGGGCTCTTCCCAATCTTCGTAGGCGGTTTCAGGAATGCCGAACTGCATCTGGCCGCCGCGGGCAATCAGCCATAGGTCGCCATCGCTGGTAAAGCCCATATTTTGCAAACGCTTCGAATTCTCTCGGTTGTGGGGCTGCCAAGTGCGCTGACCAGGCTCCCAAGTGGAGTAGAAGTTACCGCGAGAAGACACGGCCACGTAACGCCCATCTTCACTGCGGGTAATGTTGCGCACGACGCCAACGGCTCCTTCTACCATGGCCTTCCAGTTTCGGCCGCCGTCCTCAGTGCGATAGATTGCGCCCACGTCAGTCACCATCTCGGCGCTGTCTTTGCCCAGGGCGGTCACCATAAAAGGACCACCGGGTAGCTTTTCGCTGAGGGGAACGTTGGCCCAAGTCTTACCGGCATCCGGGGTATGTAGCAAGATATTGGGAATACCAGTCACCCAACCGTCATCGCCCTTGAAGGCAACGGTGGTAAACGTATAGTTCTGGTCGCCCAGCTCCAGCTTGCGGGGTTCCCACGTTTTACCGCCATCAAAGGTTTCTAGCAGTGTGGAACGGCTACCAACCATCCAGCCATGCTTAGGATCCTTCGCAAAAGCCAGGTCCGATAGGGTGGCCTCGGTGTCAATGGTTTCCACCTGCCAAGGATTGCTCTCTAGGCTGGGGAGCAACAAGTTACCGCAGCTCACCAGGGCTAGTGCGATCGCAACCCCCACCATCAATTTCTTTAGCGAATTCATCATTAAGCTCAACCGTGTTTCCATCGTCTTTTTATTGAACCCCCATCGGACACCTGACCTTCAGTCAACCTACTGCAGACCAGATAATCTACCGCAGGCCGTACAGGCTGAGGAAGAATGCGATCGCAAGACCGATACTGCCAAAGATGAGAATATTTTTCTGTCCCGGCGTCATGGCGTTCACGCCCAAACCGTAGTTCAAGTTTTCCTTGAAGCCTGATGCCGTACCCTGGGGACCAATATTTGAAAATTGCTGCTTCCGAGCACCACAGACCGGGCAGCGCCACTTGGCCTCCAGCTCCTCAAAAGCTACCCCTGCTGGAATTTTGCCCTGATTGTCCCCTTTAACCGGCTCATAGGTATAACCACAAGCGCGACATTCGTAGCGGTCCATCTGCTCGGGCGTCAGGGGTTCAGGCTCAACATTGGCCTCATCAGCCTCCCCTTCAACAGCTTCACCTGTAATCAGGTTGACCGTAGCCACCTCAGGGGTAGCATCGGTCGCGTCAGACGCCGCAGTCGGTTCGGGATTAACGTTAGCGGGCTCAGTACTCATGTATCGGTCCGATGAAATTCGTTATCAGGGAAAGGCCTTCGCTCTGGCAGCCCCATAACGCTATGGACCACTCAGATTGAGAATTACCTCGATGTAAATAATTATTACACACGGCGATACGTCTCCGGCGCCTCAGAATTTTGTCCTCAGTACGACTAAAAATCGGATCCGTAGAAAAAGTTGAACCTCGCCAGCAAAATCCCTCTTTGGAGTTTGGGCTAGCCGGGTGGAGCTGGCTAGAATAGACTATGTAAGGGCTGATGCGACATCTTCTGTAAGCATCCGGTTCTGAAAGTTCTAGGTAAGCGCGTGTTTGTCTTAAACGGTTACGAATACTTTCTAGTTTTTCTTCTAATTGCCAGCTTAGTGCCAGTACTGGCACTAACAGCGTCTAAGGTGCTTCGTCCCGAAGCCGCAGGTGTGGCGCGGCGGACCACCTATGAATCTGGCATGGAGCCCATCGGCGGTGCCTGGATCCAGTTCAACATCCGCTACTACATGTTTGCGCTGGTCTTCGTTATTTTTGATGTAGAAACGGTGTTCCTCTATCCGTGGGCCGTGGCGTTCCACAAGCTAGGACTCTTAGCATTTATAGAGGCACTGGTCTTTATTGCAATTCTCGTGATTGGTTTGGTCTACGCCTGGCGTAAAGGAGCGTTGGAATGGTCATGAATCTTCCCTCAAAGCTGTCTCAGCCTGGCGAAGGCGAGCGCATTATGAACCCGGTCGCGCCGCCAACGACGGTGACGCAGGATCTTTCTGAGAATGTCATTCTCACCACCGTAGACGACCTCTACAACTGGACACGGCTCTCAAGCCTGTTTCCATTGCTCTACGGCACCGCCTGCTGCTTTATCGAATTTGCAGCCCTCATCGGCTCCTGCTTCGACTTCGACCGGTTTGGTCTACTGCCTCGGTCTAGCCCGCGTCAGGCGGACCTAATCATCGTGGCTGGGACGGTCACCATGAAGATGGCCCCCGCCCTTGTGCGACTCTATGAGCAGATGCCTGAGCCTAAGTACGTGATTGCCATGGGTGCCTGCACCATTACGGGCGGCATGTTCAGTGTCGATTCTCCGTCAGCCGTGCGCGGCGTGGATAAGCTCATTCCGGTAGATGTGTACATCCCCGGTTGCCCTCCTCGCCCCGAAGCTATTTTCGACGCCATCATCAAGCTGCGTAAGAAAATCGCCAACGAGTCTATGCGGGAACGAGACCAGTTAGTCCAGGCACACCGCTACTATACTCGCAGCCACAAGATGAAGGTGGTTGACCCCATTTTGACGGGCGAATACATTCGTTCTGTGACGCGGCAGGCTCCACCAAAGGAGTTGGCCCAGGCAATGGGTATGCCGGTTGAGCTAGAGGCAGCTGAGGAGAAGCAGGAGGCGTAAGTAACCAATGGCAGACGAAGAAAATAAGGTAGAGGGTGGCGCCATTGTTGAGGCGGGTGAAGTCTCTAAATGGCTAACTGAACAGGGCTTTGAGCATGAATCACTAGCCCCTGATCATGCCAATGTAGAAATGATTCGGGTAGAGCCAGAGTTTTTGCTGCCCTTTTGTACAGCGCTGTACGCTTACGGGTTTAACTACTTGCAGTGTCAGGGCGCCTACGATGCGGGTCCGGGCAAAGCGCTGGTGAGCTTTTACCATTTAACCAAGGTCAGCGATAACGCCAGCCAGCCTCAAGAAGTCCGCATTAAAGTCTTTTTGGACCGGCAGGCGCCTAAGGTGGCTTCGGTGTATTGGATCTGGCGCTCGGCAGACTGGCAGGAGCGTGAGAGCTATGACATGTACGGCATTGACTACGAAGGCCACCCAAATCTGAAGCGCATTTTGATGCCGGAAGATTGGCAGGGCTGGCCGCTGCGGAAGGATTATATCTCGCCGGACTTTTACGAGTTGCAAGACGCGTATTAAAAGCTGGTTAGATTAAGGAATAACTTAGTTAACTGCCCCTTTCTCATGTATGAGAAGGGGTTTTGTTTTGTTGGCAGAGGCTATAGCAGCCACCAGTAACATTAGGACAAGGCTGCAAAAAACTATCGCAAGCAGAATCGCTTTACTCGGTATCCTTGCCCTATAGCACCCGCCACAAACGTTTGTGCGCGGTTGCGGACCACTTGGCGACCATACCAAGGGTTTCACAGCCAGAACTGTCCTAAGCGCTTGGCCCAACACGGTGCGCTGGGTTAACCCTGGGTATGGTCGCCAAGTGGTCCGCAACCGCGCACAAACGTTTGTGGCGGGTGCTATAGGGCAAGGATACCGAGTAA
>JBCBOC010000732.1:0-2469 GCA_039821475.1 Cyanobacteria bacterium J06632_22
CTGTTTGGTACCTTGGCGACTCTGTGGCTAGGGATTGGGGCAACGTTCCCGATCGAAACTTCTTTGACGTTGGGCCTGTTCTAGACGGTTTCCTGGTCGATTAAGTTTGCTCCCCCGGGTACGCCGTTGCCCGGGGGATTTTTGCGTTAAGGCAAAGGTGTTTGCCCAGCCCGGTCGATGCTGTGGCGTCTTGGTAATGCGTTGTGGGGTCGCGTTTGTATAGCAGTCGCCACAAACGTTAAGAAAAAGGTCCACCGGCCTATTGGGAACCGCAACTGCGCACAGCCGGTTCTCGCTGTTGGTGTATATGATAAATGTTGAAAATCAGGTTCAATACACGGTGCCGCTCTGCCCTGTGCTGTTTTTGTGCAAGTTGCTGGCGTACCATCCTCCGCTTTGGGGAACGCTAAAAGCGCAGCCTACTTGCCTGCCGTCAGTTGACCTATGCTGAAGCAAGATCACCTCACTGTCCAAAGTCAACTCAAGGGGTTGCCCCAGGTTCAACAGTGGCTTCGTCATTTTTGTGCCGCGTCTGAACTGGATTGGTTGGACGACGTGTTTGACCAGCTTAATTTGGCGTTAGCGGAAGGGTTTACCAATGCTGTCCGTCACGCCCATGCTGGGTTGCCAGATGAGACGCCGGTGTGTATCGATCTCACGCTGTGGCCTGATCAGATAGAGCTGCGGATCTGGGATCACGGTCAACCCTTTGACCCAGATGTTTTGCAAGAGCCGAAACCGGGCACCTTGAGGGAAGGCGGATACGGCTGGTTTTTACTGCGGCGGTTAGCGGATGAAATCCAGTACCAGCGTAGCGATGAGCGCAACTGTCTGGTCATTGTTAAGAAGTCAAAGATTTCGTAAACGCTAAGGCTGCTGTTCGCGCGCAACAAGTGCGCTTGTTACGATGGGCAGCGGGCCCATAGCCGTTTGTCAGTTGCGCTTTCAATCAATTTTAGGTGGCCTAAGCTGACAGTGAGTCGCAGGGACAAGCTGCCAATCACTCACGGGAGAGATGCGTAAGGTATGTCAAACACAGCCCTGATTACAGGCGTTACGGGTCAGGATGGCTATTACCTGAGTCGTCTTCTATTGAGTAAGGGCTATCGCGTTGTGGGGCTGGTCCCTCCCGATCGTCAGGCGAGTTTGGCCAAGCTAGATGACCTCGCGAACGAGATTGAGGTTTATTCGGTTGACTTGACGGAAAGTGCTGCACTCTTAGCGGCGGTTGAGCAGTTGCAGCCTACGGAAATCTACAATTTGGCTGCACCGAGTTTTGTCCCCGCTTCGTGGGATGACCCGTTAGGTACCTTAGATTTAATTACTGGGACGGCGACACGACTACTGGCCGCGGTGCGAACGGCTGGGCTGACCACGCGGTTTTATCAGGCCAGCAGTTCCGAAATTTTTGGGGATGTGCAATCGTCGCCGCAGTCAGAAACCACGCCCTTTCGGCCTAAAAACCCCTATGGTGCGGCCAAACTGCATGCTCACTGGAGCATGACTCACCAGCGTGAGCGCTATGGGCTGTTTGCCTGCAGCGGTATTCTCTATAATCACGAGTCGCCCCGGCGTCCCCCGCAGTTTGTTACCCGTAAGGTGACGCTGGCAGCGGCGTCGATCAAATTAGGCTTAAAGCAGCGCTTGAAAATGGGCAGTTTGGCGGCTAAGCGTGATTGGGGCTATGCCGGTGACCATGTTGAGGCAATGTGGCGCATGCTACAGGCAGCGTCGCCTGATGACTATGTGATTGGAACGGGCATTTTGCATAGTGTAGAAGATTTAGTGCGGCTGGCATTCGCCTGTGTCGATTTAGATTGGCAGCAGCATGTTGAGAGCGATCCAGAGCTGTTTAGACCCGACGAACACTTTCAACTCGTGGCCGATCCCAGTAAGGCCAAACAAAATCTGGGCTGGCAGCCGGCGCTGAGCTTTGAGGATCTGATCGAGGCAATGGTGGTTAAAGATATGGAGCGGCTACGTGCAGGTACGGCGCAGCCGGTGGGAGTATAGTAATGACAATCACTTCGTCGGTCGGACGACCTACTTCGGAGGATGCTCTGATTTATTCAGGGACGGCGAGTACTGGGCACCCGGAGCACTCAGGGCCGCGCTATGTATTTGTGTTTATTGAGGTGTTGGGCTGTGAAGGGGGTATTCAGTCTTATATCAAAGACGTTTTGAGAGCCTACATGCAGCTGCCGGGTGCGCCCCCTGCCGATGTATTTTTGCTGCGAGATCGGGTCACCCCCGAGAGTCTGGCAGAATTTGCCGATGGCCCTCTCCGGTTTCACGGGTTTAAGTCAGGGCAGCCCATGCTGGCCCGCATCCAAATGACGATGGCGTTGGGGTACACGCTCTGGCGACGTCGACCGTTGCGGGTCTTTTGCGGCCACATCAACCTGGCTAATATGGTGAGCCAGCTATGCCGCCGTCTGGATCTTCCCTACACCGTACTAACCTACGGCA
>JBCBOC010000651.1:0-2915 GCA_039821475.1 Cyanobacteria bacterium J06632_22
CTGCGCGTTTGATATGACGTATAGCTCTCGCCACTTTGCTTCTAAGAAAATGGCCCAATAGGCGTATTTTCCTCCAGGGTTAACCCAGCGCACCGTGTTGGGCCAAGCGCTTAGGACAATCCTGGCGTTCAAGGGCCTAGTATGGTCGCCCAGTGGCCCGCCGTCGCGCACAAACCTCAAAAAAGGGCCTTTGTGGCGACGGCTATAGCTCTGAGGCTCATATGTTTTTGTGACCTTCCTGACTATTGTGTTCGTCGAGTGTGTTCGTCGAGTGGCTGGAACAGTGCCTGGCGCTGGCAGCCTTTATTTTGGTGCCCCTCGACGCAGTCGTATGGGGCTACCAACTCCTCGACTGCTATGTGGGTGTCCTAAAGCGCGCTGTGCCAGAGATAACGGTATGGGTGGCCCCAGTGCAGGACCCTGGTTCAATAATTCATATTCCGTGTCGGTAGCAAAACGTAATAGGATCAGGGCTGAGCAAATGTAACTGATATCCGCAGCCCATGACGAGCGCTACCAACGACAAAGCTATTGTTCGCGACTACTTCAACAGCAAAGGGTTTGACCGCTGGCGGCGCATCTATGGCAGTGAGGATGACGTTAACAAGGTGCAGCGCGACATTCGCGAAGGTCATCAGCAGACCGTTGATCATGTTGTGGGCTGGTTTAAGTCTGACAAAACGACGCCGGACATGACGGTCTGTGATGCGGGTTGTGGCACCGGTAGCCTGGCTATTCCCCTGGCTCAGCTAGGGGCAAAGGTCTCCGCCAGTGACATTTCTGAAAAGATGGTGGGTGAGGCCCAGGCGCGAGCCCACCAAGTGCTCACCCCAGAGCAGATGCCAGTGTTTGAAGCTAAGGATTTGGAGGCGCTAGACGGCAGCTACCATACGGTGGTTTGTTTGGATGTGCTGATTCACTACCCGCAGGATAAGGCGGGAGATATGATTCGTCATCTCAGCAGTCTGGCAGAACATCGCGTGATCTTGAGCTTTGCGCCTAAAAACCCCTTTTACACTTTGCTAAAGCGGATTGGTGAGTTTTTTCCTGGCCCGAGCAAGGCAACACGGGCGTATCTCCATAGCGAAGGCGATGTGATCGCTGCCCTCAAGGCTAATGGGTGGCAAATCCAGCGGAAGGAATTTACGGCGACACAGTTTTACTTCTCACGGTTGCTAGAGGCTGTGCGGGCATAGTGCTGCAAATGGGCTGATTTCCCTAGTGACAGCTATCTTTGCCTGTGTTTACAGAATATTAAGACTACGGTCAACGCTTGTGTTGGCTAGGTGTTGCTCGTGAGATTCTGCTCGGGCTGGGCACTCTGAACATAGCTGTATTACTGGGACCGAGCGTTCAGCAGGCAGCCTCAGACTGGGGGCATGTTGTTCGCTAGGGCGGAAATTATGTTCAAAGTGGTGGTGGGTCATAGCGATGATGCTGATGCTGATTACGCCATTGCAGACGTGCTTAAACAGTGCCAGGCTGAGCTGGTCGGACAGCAGCCTCAGGCGGGTATTTTGCTCAGCGCAGTAGACTTCGATTACGACGTCATGCTGACAGCGATTTATGGGACCTACCCCGACCTGCAGCTGATTGGCGGGACCACGGATGGAGAGGTGTCTTCCCAGGCTGGCTTTCAGCAGGACTCCGTCCTTCTCGTTTTGTTTGCTTCTGACGCCATATCCATTCAGGCAGGGGTGGGGCGGTCTGCTTCTGTAGATCCCTTCGAGGCAGCCCAGCAGGCCGTGACTCAGGCCCGGCAGGGGCAGAGCTCTGATCCTGTGCTGGGTCTCACCGTTGCCGAGAGCTTGCACCTCAATAGTGTTTCTATTCTTGAGAGTTTGCAGCTGGTTTTAGGGGAACGGTTTCCGCTCTTTGGTGGGTTGGCGGGGGACCAGGCTCGATTTCAGCAGACCTATCAATTTTTTAATCAGCAGGTGATGACCGATAGCATTCCGGTGCTGCTGTTTTTCGGTCCCTTGAAGTTCTCCTATGGCATGGCCCACGGCTGGACGCCGATCTCTCAGCGGGGCACGATCAGCGCTGTGGGTAAAAACTGCGTGGAATCTATTAACAACGAGCCGGCGTTAGAGCTTTATGACTACTATCTCAGTGGTCTAACCCCTTCGCCGGAGTATCCGCTGGCCATTTTTGAAAAGGAGAGCGACTCTTTTTATCTGAGGGCACCGGTCGGTTGCGATCGCACCACCGGTCAGATTCAATTTCTGGTCGATATTCCTGCCCATGTGGATGCCCAAATTGCCCATGCCACCCAGGAAGACATCCTGAAGGCCTGTGAGACAGCATCGAGTCAAGCCTTGGAGCACTATCCTGGAACGCAGCCGGCTGCGGCGTTGATGTTTACCTGCTGTACCCGCCGGTACTTATTAGGGACGCGCACCGAAGAGGAATTCCAGATCACCCAACGTCTACTACCGTCAGCGCTCCCGCTGGCAGGATTCTACTCCTATGGCGAAATCTCGCCAGTTTCGAGTCAAGATGACGCGCACGATCAGGGCCAGACTGGGAAGGGATGTCTTAACCATGAGACATTTGTCCTGCTGTTGCTGGGCTGCGACTGAGGACGACTGTAACCACGATGCAAGATCAGATCAGTGTTGAAGATCAGATCACTTCCCTAGAGCGGCAGGTGCGCACACTCAAGAAGAAGCTGAATCGCTCCCATGCAGATCGTCGCCTCTTGGAAGCTAACAATGCGCGCACAGAGTCTCTCCTAAAGCGCGTGATTGATGAGTTGCAACTCTCTAAAAAAACGCTCGAAGAACGCGGCCAAGAATTAGAAGCGCTCTTAGCCGAACTCCGGGCGGCGCAAACGCAACTCGTAGAATCTGAAAAGATGTCTGCTTTGGGTATTTTGGTCGCTGGCGTTGCCCACGAAATTAATAACCCAGTGA
>JBCBOC010000398.1:0-4570 GCA_039821475.1 Cyanobacteria bacterium J06632_22
ACCAACGTCATGGAAGTGATGGTTGCAGAGGAAGTGGAACGTCAGCTTGCACATTTGCCGCCACGGGTTATGCGATACATCAAGCCCGTGGAGGTTGAAACCTACGCACTTAATCGTTTGCCGTCTCTATACGCGTCTAGTGAAAAGGGTTGGCAATGCCAGTATGATCGGGCTGGACGGGCGATGCGCCAGCAGGTTAGTGACGCGGTGCGCCAGGCCATTGCTGCTGTCCAAATTGATCCGATTCGCGCCGCCGAACCGCTGGAGGTCCGTCAGGGTGCGGATGCCGTGGAAATGCTAAACAAGTTTCGTAAGGCGCTTAAGAAACCGAACCTGACTTGGGAGGCTCTGCTGAACCATATCAAGTCCACCCGTCAAGGTGGTGCGAGTGCCGCAGCGGCGCCACCACCGCAGGCCGCAGGGACGGCGGGTAGCCACCGTCCAGGGACCTATGGTGGGGATAGCTGGCGTCCCAAGCGGTCGGCCAACCGACCGCCAGTGGGTCAGTCTCGGAGTGCCGATTTTGACTGGGGCGACTCCCGTTACCGTTAGGAAGATTCAGACTGAGCGCCTGTCTCGTTCCCAGTTTCCTTCCCGGTTTCCTTTAGGGTTGTCCTAGTCCTAACTGATGCATGCCCTGCTGTAGTCTAAGGGCGGTAGCAGGGTTGGTGGATTGATACAGTTCTATTGCCGTTAAAAAGGCCCTGCGGCTTTCGGGTAGCTTCCCTAGCTTAAAGAGAACGGCTGCTCGGTTTTGATGGGCTTCCGCGTAATTGGGGTTGAGCTCAATGGCCTGTTGGTAGGCTGCTAGGGCCGGCTCTAGGTATCCTCGGGCCCGTTGAGTAACCCCCAGATTGTAGTAAGTCAGGGGCTGGGTCGGGTCAATTTGGGTGGCTGTTTCAAGCAGTTCGATGGCTTTCTCGAGCTGCTGTTGGTGTTTGTAGAGGCTGCCGAGGTTAAGGTAGGTGCCCAGCTTGAGTCGGGCGTCCACAGGCGTAGCCAGGGCGAGCTGATACTGGTTTTCAGCTTGCTGGGGGCGGTTGAGGGCTCGGTTTGCAAGTCCGGCGTGGTAGTGCAGCTCGTACTGGGTCATCGGATCGAGCGTTTGCGCTAGGCCCTGTTCCAGGTAGGTCAACCCCTTTGCCCAGTCTCCTTGGGCGCCGTAGAGGGCCCCCAGTTTGTTACACAGGAAAGCGTCTTGGGGATGTGTGGACAGATGTTGCGTCATGAGCTGCTCCGCCCGCTGAAATTTATCCCGGTTGGCGATGGCCGCGTCACTGTATCCGGTATGGCTCAGAGCGACGGGATTGAGCGGTGCGATCTGCCAATGAGGTTCGGCCTGCATCAGCGTGACAGCGCTATCGTCTATGGTCTCGTGGTAAGGGCGGTCAAAGCGAATTTTTGGATGGTTGCGAAACAGCCGAGTGACCTGAGTGTAAGGGGATTGACGTGTGCCCAGCTCCTGCCGGAGCCAGGTAATCAGCAGGAGCTGCTCTGCTGCAATGGTGGGACCATCTTGAACTTGGACGGGTTGATCGGTGAGTCGTGCCTGGATCTGTTGACGTCCCGCAGCGGTTAGGGCCTCGTCGGCATCAATGACCAAAACCCAGTCACCTGTGGCATAGCCTAAGGACTGATTGCGCGCGGTAGCAAAATTATTTGGCCAGTCGATGCGGTGCACCTGTGCCCCTCGTTGGGTTGCGATCGCAACGGTGTCATCGGTAGAGCCCGTATCGCAGACGATGATCTCTTGGGGCAGATCGCCCAGGCTCTCTAGGCAGTGGGCCAGATGTGCCGCCTCGTCCTTAACGATCATACAAACACTGAGCGTACTCATGGCGTCTCCTCCATTGCCTCCGCTGCGGCCTGCTGTCGCTGTCGGGCTGTGGTCAGTGCCTGACGCACCTGCTCAAATCCGGTGCCCCCTTCGCTATTGCGGGCGGCTACCACCTGCCGCGGCTCAATGGCCGCATAAATATCCGCTTCAAAGGCTGGGTGAATGGCTTTCCACTCTTCCAGGGTTAAGTCTTTTAAGAGCTTGCCAGCGGCAAGGGAGGCTTTCACCACTGCCCCGACACGGTTGTAGGCTTCCCGGAAGGGAACCTGCTTCGAGGCCAGGTAGTCTGCTACATCCGTGGCGTTAGAGAAATCCTCGGCGACGGCGGACAGAAGTCGTTCGCTGCGGAAGCTGAGCCCCTCGGTAAACAGAATCGTCATCGCGTTCACGCAAGTTTCGACGGTCTTGACCGTGTCAAACAACGCCTCTTTATCCTCCTGTAGGTCTTTGTTGTAAGCCAGGGGGAGGCCTTTCATCATGACGAGCAACCCCTGCAGGTGCCCAAACACCCGTCCGGTTTTGCCTCGCACCAGTTCGGGGACATCGGGGTTTTTCTTCTGGGGCATAATGCTGGAACCCGTGGCGCAGCGATCCGTCAGGGTGACGAACCGAAACTCCTCAGAGGCCCAGAGAATGACTTCCTCGGCCAGCCGGGACAGGTGCAGCATAATGAGGCTGGCTGCGTTGGTAAATTCGATGGCAAAGTCGCGATCGCTCACGCCATCCAAGCTGTTGGCATAGACTCTGTCGAATCCCAGCAGGCCAGCAGAATAGCGTCGATCAATGGGAAACGGGGTACCCGCTAACGCGCCGGACCCCAGGGGGGAAATATTCACCCGTTTGAGTACATCGCCTAGCCGTTCCCAGTCGCGCTGGGCCATCTCGACGTAGGCGAGCAGGTGGTGTGCCAGACTCAGGGGCTGGGCCCGTTGTAGGTGCGTATAGCCCGGAATCAGCGTGTCTACGTGGGCTTCCGCCAGGGTCAGCAGCGCATTTTGATACCGGTTGAGCAGCGTGCGGATGTGGTGCAGGTGAGATCGCAAGTACAATCGGATATCCGTTCCCACCTGATCGTTCCGCGAGCGAGCTGTGTGGAGCTTCTTGCCCACATCACCGACCTGCTGGGTCAGTCGTCGCTCCACGGCAAAGTGAACGTCCTCGTCCTCAACGGTGGGCTGAAAGGATCCCTCACGATAGTCCCGGCGAATTTGTTCGAGCCCGTCTACCAGCGTTTGGGCCTCTGCCTCAGAGATAATCCCACACTTCGCGAGCATGCGCGCATGGGCCTGGGAGCCCGTCAGATCGTACTCAATCAGCTCAATGTCAAAGCCAATACTGGCGTTAAACTGCTCAATGTCTGGGTGTAAAGACTGATCAAACCGCTGACTCCAGGGAGAATTGGCGCCAGCAGCGCTGGGTTCGGATGAAGGCGGCTCAGGCGAACGGGGAGGCGTAGTCAAGGTGAATCGAAGTAAACAGCAGCCGATCGACAACCGTTGGTTGCCGGATCCATCGGCTATGTTAATACGTCGTTGCTTCCCAATCTGCTATATGACGTTAGATCGAACCATCAATTTCTGGGATTGACAGACCGCTAGTAGGTGGTCAGGCCGCGAATAAGGTAGCCCAGCACAATGCCAATGAGCAGCGCCCAAATCTGACCGGATTCGACGAAGTTAGTCAGAATCTCGCCGGAGCTGCCAAAGAAATCCTGGTCGAAATATTGCCCGACTACCGGCTGTTGAATACGGGTCGTTGCGATGGCCTTTGAGGAGAACGGTGTGCTGCTGGTGGACTGGGGCAGCGTGGCCAGTTTGATGAGCAGCGACAGGTCGGAGGTCGTCGTAGATGGGCTGGAAGGGAAACTCATGGACCAGATTAGGGCATATCGTCAATGAGTACTTTACCCTAATCCCTTGGTCTTGCAGACAGGGCGGTCTTGCAGACAGGGCAGCGGTCTTGCAGACAGGGCAGCATCCGGTTCAAGGTCGTCGCCGCGGCTCTGGTGGGTGAGGGTGAACCCCCCGTAGATATAGGCAGATATCCGTTAAATGGCCATAAGCTGTCTAAATTCGGCAGGTTCGGTGACTCGCATCACCACTAGAGTCGTGTCGTCATCGTTGCTGCGATCCGCGCCCACAAATCGCTGTAGTAAATCAAACAGGTAATCCAGTATCTCGGTGGAATGCTCTAGGTTACGGCAGGCCCACTTCACGGCCTCGATTAGATTGTCCTCGTTAAAGCGTTCACCTCGGGCGTTAGCGGCGTCGGTGAAGCCGTCCGTATAGAACACCACCGTATCGCCAGGATGGAGCTGAATCTGGCTTTCATGGTAGCGCGTGTCCATATCGAGCCCTAGGAGCATCCCTTCTGCGTCTAGCCGCACCAGTCGCTGGTCATTGGCTTGCCACAGGAGCGGCGGATTGTGGGCGGCATTGCCATAGGCCAGCATCTGGGTACGCGGATCGTAGGTGGCGTAAAACAGCGTGACAAACCGATTGGAGCTTTCCAGGTCGGTCTGATGATGACGATGCTCCGAGGAATGCTGCGTACCGAGGTGCTCAATGAGCATTCCCCCGGCCAGATTTTGCAGCATCTCAACTGCGTCATGCACACCGACCTGGAAAGCTCCAATCGGTTTGTCACGCTGTTTTACGCCACCTACGATCCGCGTACCCAGATGCTGGCCTATGGCAATGCCGCCCACAATCCGCCGCTCCTGTGGCAAGCCAA
>JBCBOC010000127.1:0-7955 GCA_039821475.1 Cyanobacteria bacterium J06632_22
GCCAGTATCTTTAAATTTCCAGCAGGTTTCCCAACCCAGTGGACACCACTAAACCGCATTAAAGGGCAATTTTTATGGTCGGCAATCCAGATTTTCAAACCGGGCGTGGTCAAGATCAAGCACCAGAGCTACAGGAGCTCGAAACGCCAGATGGTGAACTCCACCTGAGGTTCTACGTCGCTTCTGGCGACGAATTTGCCTTACCAGCAACGGGCATTCGCCGCATTATTGAAAATCCGCCTGACCGAATTACCCCCGTACCGAACGTATCGCCCTTGCTTTTGGGTACGCTCAACGAACAGGGGCGTGTGATTTGGGTCGCTGACTTGGGGCAATTCTTGGGGTATCCCAAAGCAATGAACACAGATCGCGCAGAAATTCCGGTGATCGCGGTCGAAGACCAAGGAACTATGCTAGGGTTAGCCGTTAATCAGATTGTAGGAACTGATTGGTTAGATGCGGAGTCGGTACAGGTCACTCAAAATTATCCCGACACCATGGCCCCTTTCTTGCGAGGAGAGTGGCAGGATGACAATGCCCAGCAGCCCCTGCGGTTGCTTGACCACATTGCAATTTTACGCTCAGCTCGCTGGGCTGCCTAGGCAAAGAGATTAACAAGCAGGGTACTTATACTGGAGACGGGTAGGAGAAGACACATGGCATCTGGCACCGATTACTCTCAAGCCTATCAGGCAGCGGAGCGCGCCTACATGCAAGGCAGCTATGAAGAGGCCGCTGCCGTCATAGACCAGTTGGTCGACGAATACCCCAGCGATCCAAACGTATTGCTGCTGCGCGGTCATATTTACTGCTATGGGCTACATCGCTATGACGTTGCGCAGGATCAGTATCAAACGGTCTTACAACTCACCTCTGACCCAGAGTTTGTAGACTATGCCAATAACGGCCTAGCCTATGCGAGCCAAGCAGCCGAACAGCCCAGTAGTGCAGCGGAGATGCCTAGCGAATTTGATGACCAACTGGCTGACTCGGTTAGTTTATACGGAGACGGCACGGAAGATCCGGCCGCTGCGAATTGGGATTTGGATCCACCCCCAGAAGAATTGACCAGTGATGAGCTTGACTTTGCAGACCTAGAGCTTGCCAGCGTTGAGGGTGCACCTGAAGTCCGTCAGGATGTCACCACGGAGATGTTATCCGATCCCTTTGAAATGAATACAGGCTACGAAAGCACTGCAGCAGGCGAAGTGCGCAATGGTCTGTTTGAGGGCAACGCCTTTGATAATGATGACGGCTTAGATGCCAACGGACTGGGCGAAGCCGAGCTGCTTGATCCCTTTGCCGAGAGCAGCCTAGATGGCTTGATCCCATCTTCTGAGGAAGAGATCACCCTTGAGGCGGGCAGCCAACCCTTTGATGAAGGTCTCCTGTCTCCATCTCCAGCAGCGGCTCCTGATGCTGCGGCCAGCACGGACTTTTCCGATCCAGGTTTTTCCGATCCCAATTTGGCCTTTGATCAAGGCGAGTTCGATGAGGCCTTTGGTCAAACGGAACAAGTGGGAGACCTGCCCGGTTTTCCAGAAGAAGAATTTTCCAACGGTGACAGTATTGAGGCCACAGCCGACTTTGCCTTTGATTCTGAGGAGCTAGCTGCATCCGAAGATCAGACGCTATTTATGGCTGAGCCCTCTTTGGTTTCAGGGCCTGAGGTGGGTTTCGAGCTTGATTCTGAGGGCAGCGATAATTTTGGTATGTCTGAGGCGGCCACCCTGAATACGCCCTCTGACACCGACAATGCTGACTTTGCAACCGGCGCTGTCGACGATTCAGGGGGCTTTTCCAATGGAGCAGACAGTTCTGATCTAAATGAGCCCCAAGGCAATATCGATTTCCTCGACGAGTTTGATGAGTTTGACGACCTCGGCAGTCTGCCTGACTTTGAGCTGTCTGACAGTTCAGCAGGATTTACCAGTCCGTCGGTGGGCGGTGCGGATCTCAGTGCCGATGAATCTGTTGCGCCCGTTGGCGGGTCGGGTTTCAGTCTGAGTGAAGGGGACGGTCCATCCGTCATTGGCGACGAAGATATTTTTAGCATTTCAGAAACCGCAGATCAGCTCCCCGCCTTTACCCAGGGCGATGACGCGGAAGTTGAAGCCATTGCAGTGGACCAGGGCGGGCTTGCTGTCATTGAAAATGCATCCCTCGGCAGCAAACGTTGGATGATTGCCGGAACTGCGGGTGTGGCCTCGATGGTCGCCGTTGCGGTCGTTAATCTGGCAACCCTGGGCCGTCTCACGCCCACAGAAAATCGCGCCACCATTAATTTACAAGCCAAAATCTATCCAGCAGCGATGGCTATCGCTGCTGGTTTAGGCAGTTTTGGTACGGCGCTGGGGTTAGGTTACTTGGCCGATCGCCGTACTAAGCAATCCGTAGCAAACCTACAGCGACAGTTTGACCTGGTATCCCAAGGTGATTTGGGGGCTCGGGCGACGGTCTACTCCAAGGACGACTTTGGACAATTGGCGACCGGTTTTAACCAGATGGCTCGGGTCATTCTGACAACAACCAGTGAGGCGCAGCGCAAGGCACAGGAACAAGAGCAGGCGAAGGAAGATTTGCAACGCCAGGTAATCCGCTTGCTGGACGATGTAGAGGGTGCTGCTCGGGGCGACCTAACCGTACAGGCAGAAGTCACCGCAGACGTCCTGGGTGCCGTTGCCGATTCATTCAACCTAACGATTCAAAACCTGCGAGAGATTGTACAGCAGGTGAGCGTGGCAGCTCGACAGGTCAGCAAGAGCTCTACCGAAAACGAAATGTTTGCTCGCAGCCTATCCGCAGATGCGCTGCGTCAGGCCGAAGAGTTGGCCGTCACCCTGAACTCTGTACAGGTGATGACCGAGTCGATTCAGCGGGTAGCCGAAAGCGCTCGTGAAGCGGAGGAAGTGGCTCGTTCAGCCTCTGCAACGGCCCTCCGCGGCGGGGAAGCTGTGGAACGGACCGTGGCCGGTATTCTCGAAATTCGAGAGACGGTAGCTGAAACCACGCGTAAGGTAAAGCGCTTAGCCGAATCCTCCCAGGAAATTTCTAAGATTGTGGCGCTGATTTCGCAGATTGCTTCTCGGACAAACTTGCTGGCATTGAACGCCAGTATTGAGGCTGCTCGAGCGGGCGAAGCCGGGCGTGGCTTTGCGATTGTGGCCGACGAGGTTCGCCAGCTCGCTGACCGAGCTGCCAAGGCATCGAAAGAGATCGAGCAAATCGTCCTCCAGATTCAAAGTGAGACGGGCGGTGTTATGACCGCCATGGAAGAGGGCACGCAACAGGTTATTGAAGGGACGCGACTGGCAGAACAGGCCAAGCGCTCCCTAGAGGACATTATTCAGGTGTCTAATCGCATTGATGTACTTGTGCGCTCTATTACAGCCGACACGGTTGAACAGACCGAGACGTCTCGAGCGGTGGCCCAAGTTATGCAGTCCGTCGAGTTGACGGCCCAGGAGACATCCCAGGAATCTCAGCGAGTGTCCACCTCGCTCCAAAACCTGGTAGGTGTTGCTCGAGACCTGCTCACTTCGGTTGAACGATTCAAAGTTGACAACGAAAAAGCATAACGGCGGCCTAGAGATTAAGGCCGCTCCATAACCGCATCTAGGGGAGAACGTGGCTATGCTGCCCGAACAACAACAGCGCATCATGGGGTACTTCATTGAGGAGGCGAAGGACCACCTCAATACGATCGAGCAGGGTTTGCTCAACCTCCAAGCCACCATCGAAGATCCAGAGATGGCAAACGAGGTTTTTCGAGCCGCTCACTCCGTGAAGGGAGGCGCTGCAATGCTGGGACTGGAGAGCATTCAGCGCACCTCCCACCGCATGGAAGACTACTTCAAGATTCTCAAAGAGTCGCCGGTCAAAGCCGATCGAACCTTGGAATCTATGTTTCTTCAGGTGTTTGACGCCTTGCAGGAGCAGCTTGAACAGCTGCAAGGGCCCTTTGGCTTAACCGATGACAAAGCCGAAGAGATCATGGCGGGTGTTGAGCCCGTGTTCGGCCAGCTCGAAGAACATTTAAGCGGTCTGGTTGAAACGGTTGGCGGTGAAGCGCAAGCCACCCCCAGCCCCGCTCCTGCCAAGGCCGCCGTCACAGCTCACAGCAATGGGGAGGACAGTGCTCTACAGCTGGTGTTCAAGAGTGATGTGTCGAGCTATCTGCGCGATATGCTGGGCCTCTTCAAACAGGCCGATACCGAGCAAAGTCGCCAGTCGCTCCAAGATATTTGTCGCCAGTTGGCGGGCTTTGGAGAGCAGTTTGATCTGGCTGCCTGGGTTAATTTAGTGGTCACCGCAGAGTTTGCGATCGCAAATTCAGAGAACGACTACCGTACCCTAGCCCCAGTCTTAATTAAGGAAATTAAAGGAGCGCAGGATCTGGTTTTAGCGGGACGCGAACCAGAAGTTCAAGTTTCAGACACACTACAGTCACTGATTCCAGAAGACACTACGTCTGCCGATTTGGACCTGGAGTCCTTGGCATTAGACGATGCAGACACCCCCGTAGAGGATCCGTCTGTCGATGATCTGTTCGGCGACACCACAGACTTAGCCATTGATGACCTTTCCGGTCTAGCCCCCTCGGAGAGCGCGACCGGGAATATGACGGATGAGGGTTTTGACGATCTGTTTACCGATACGGCCAATGCAGATCTCGATAGCTTAGAGAACCCAGCCGGATCATCGGACCTCGGCCTAGACGACTTAGAAGCACTGCCCGACATCAGTGAGGGCGATCTAGGTAGCGCCGATCTAAGTCTGGAATCCGGAGGACTAGAGGGGCTCATGGGCGGCGGTGCGGATCCCACGGGTCCAGAGGTCGGTGCTGCAGAGCTCAATAGCTTGGCAGATCTATTCGAAGGCGATTTGGGCGATCTGGATGACACGTGGCAAGAAGAAGAGGTTGCCTTAGAAAACGCCACAGAAGATGTCCCTGATGTCGACATTTCAAGTGATTTTGCTGACCTGCTAGAAACCGGAGACGGAGACAGCAGCGCTACGCTCGATTCTGGTGATGAACTGGCCGATCTCTTTGGCGAAGTTTTAGATGATACCGCCAGTACAGATGAGGCGGACAGTCTAGCCAGCCTTCCGTCAGACGACCTCAGCCTAGAACTCGACGATTTAGCCGCGGTGGTGGCCCCGTCGGAGGACACCGAAACAGCTGACGATCTGGATTTGTTTAGCAATGAACTCGATGACCTAAGCCTAGATGGCGATACAGCAGAGAATGGCGCCGATAACCTCGATCTCGACCTCCCAGAAACAGCCGAAATTGCCGTACCCATCAGCGATACCGCTGCCGAACTAGAAGACGAGCTAAGTCTTGGTGAGGTCAGTCTCGATGATGACTTAGCGAACCTTAACAGCACCGACACTGGCGACGACCTGCTTGGACTCAATGACCTTGATGGCAGTAATGACCTTGCGTTAGACCTAGCCGATGAGCTTGACACCGCCGTGTCTGACACGGATACTGGCGCAGATCTGTCCCTGTTTGATGATTTAGAACAGGATGAAACCCTTGCACCGTCGGAGAGCGGGCTAGACGCAGCGCTTGATTTAGGAAATGACCTTGAAAGCAACCTTACAGAGTTGGACGATGCCGATACAGACGAGCTAGATCTTGATGCGCTGGCAGATCCAATCAACACAGGCGACGATAGCGGCCTAGGCTTAGACGACGAGTTAGGCGATTTAGAGCTAGAAATCGATGATGCCGCTTCTCCTATTGATGTCGAAAGCGATAGCGTAGAAGACGCCTTAAATCTTGACGAAGCGCTCTTCTCAGATGCCGCTACAGCGGACACTGATATGGGCGATTTGTTTGCAGACAGCTCACCCACAACGGATGAACCGGCCCTTAGTGACAACCTCGACCTCACCTTCGACGATGCTGATTTGACCTTTGACAACCCTCCGGAGGATACAGCTGGCGCAGCTGCATCCGTCGATGATTTAGGCCTAGAATTCCCCGAAGACCCGACCGATATGGTCGACGAATCCACTCTAACTGAGGCAGAGACAGGGCTCGATCTAGAAGATTTAGACCTAGAAATTGGAGATAGCTCAACTGAGCCGGCAGAAAATACGGTATCTCCTGTGTTGGATGCCCCTCAAGTTGAGGGTAACGGCAGTGATCTGGGTGACCTGTTTGGCGATGTTGAAAGCGACGCAGAGCTAGCTGGGGACCTCGATCTAGCCCTTGATATACCGGCCACTGGCGAGAGTACTGGTGCCGTAGACGCTGACAATACCGCCTTAACGGATCTGGAATTTGCCACAGATGAATCGGCAGCCCCGGCAGAAGACGACAGCGCAGGGCTAGATCTAGGCCTAGAGATTACCGACCTAAACGACGATTTAGACCTGACGGAAAGCCACGCTGAAGCGCCAGCCCTAGACGAACTGGATCTCTCCGGGGAGAACGACTTGAGCTCGGGCCTCTCACTGGATGAGGAACTTCCTGACGCCGCTTTCCCGTCAGACGGTTCTACGCCTGACGATGGCATGTCAGCTTTCTTCAGTGAAGCATCCCCAACAGAGAACGCTGCCAATGATGCCCTGGACGGCAACAGCATTGATGACTTCTTTGATGTTGGCAGCGTTTCCAGCGAGCAGACGGTCGACAGTGACTTTTGGAGCGATCCTGACCCAGTCGTAGCGGAGACAACATCCCTGGAGACAGTCACGGATGCAACCGATACCCCCTCTGCCCCGAGCGAAGATAGTCTGGATCTAGACAATGGTTTAGCGGGATTCGAGCCCGAAGCCCTAGACACCAATGAAGCAGCACCGCTATCAGAAGACCTGGGAGGCCTGATCGATAGCTCTCACCCCAGCGATCTTGAGGCTGATCTGTGGGACAACGCATCAGAAGCCAACATTGGGGCTGATAGCCTCGATGCGCTCAATGACTTAGCGCCTACAGCCGATGAGGACGACGATTTAGGCTTGAACGCTCTAGATTTGGAGGATCTGAATCCACTCTCTTCGGACGCTGTCCCGCCAGAAGAGTCGCCAGAAGATGGAATTGATACGCTGACAGATGATCTCTGGGACGATGCGTCACTTGCGAGTGCGGGGGAGACATCTGACGATGACAATGGCCTAGCGGACCTGCCAGATATTGATGGCTCTACGACAATCGAATCAACGGACGATTTGTCAGATTTTGGGGCCGACTTCGAGCTCGACCTGGGCGATAATACCGATGCCGCCAATACCGCAGAACTGACGCTAGACCCAGCAAGTGCCATACCAGAAGCCGAAAATGACCTGGCCCCAAGCAGCGTTGACGATCTTGATAGCCTAGACGCCCTAGTCAGCGCCGCCCCTGAAAGCGACACAGATCTCAACTTTGGCGACAACGAAACATCGGAGCTATCGGAGCTAGACGCCCTGTTGGATAGCCCCGCCAACGATGATGACGGACTCTCAAGCGAGTTGGACGACCTATTGGGAGACAGTACGTCTCCGTTATCCGATGAAGCTGCAGCAGATCTAGATCATCTCCTAGCTGATGAACCGACCGCCGATACTGCCAACCCCCCCCTCCCTGAAGCGACCACCGCTGAATCCGACTTTTCTGAACTAGACGCACTGCTCGATGATCCCGCTCCCGCAGCTGAGGCACCTGCAGCATCAGAAGATTTTGCCGATCTAGAAGCCCTACTCGCAGACGGCGAGACGCCACCCACCGCACCGACTGCCGCGCCAGGCAGTAACGACGGTGGCGGAGATGAGTTTGAAGATCTTGAAAAACTCCTTGAGGAAGCCGATCAAACCCTGGGCGGACCCACGGGGTCGTCCAGTACTCGGCGCACGGCGTCTACCTCCAACCGATTGGCCAGCCGTCGCCCGAGCGGGGTGCTCGGCGAGCAAACGATGCGAGTTTCGGTCAAGCACCTGGATAACCTCAGCAACCTGGTCGGGGA
>JBCBOC010000041.1:0-11751 GCA_039821475.1 Cyanobacteria bacterium J06632_22
GAAATAAGAAAATCGCTGACCCTAGGGATAAATACAGCAGCGAGGTAATCAGCACGACCCGCCGCAGCTCTTCGACCGGGCTAATGGCAATGCCGGGATACAGCCCTAGCAACGCGTAGGTCAACAGAAAGAGCCCGATCAGCGGCCACAGCCGCCAGTAGACCATCGGATCAAACTGCCCGTTGAGCGATAGCCGCACCCAGACACTGGTAACCCCTGCGATCGTCAACGCTAAGGTATCCGCCATCACCAGGGCTGCCACCATAAACCAAGGCGATGATCGGACTTTCAGCGGTGCGATCTCACTTCTCTGGGCAGCTTTGATGGATGGATACGGGGTCATTAGCTCAGCCGACACACGCCCTCACTACTCTAGGCGATCATCCTCACGAAAATTTAACAAAGTCTGATGAACGAGATCTCTAAATTCAGTTTGGAAGCGATCCATCGAAAAGCGTTCTGCGTTTTTACGGATTTCCGCGCTATTAAACTGACACGACTTTGACTCAAAGCACTTAACGGCTTGTACCAGCGCGTCAACTGTCTGCTCTGAAAATAGTAATCCCGTTTTAGGGCTAACCGTTTCACAAGCCCCCCCGCGGCCATAGGCAATCACCGGAGCACCCGCGGCCTGAGCCTCCACCACGGTAATGCCGAAATCTTCCTCCGCAGCAAACACAAACGCTTTACAGCGCTGCAGGTAATCGGTCACCACAGCATCAGGCTGATGCCCTAGACACTGAATATTGTCAGCCCCTTGAAGTTGCGATCGCAACGGACCATCGCCAATCACCACCAGCGGTAAGCCCAGCCGACCAAACGCCGCCACAATCAGGTCGACCCGCTTGTAGGGCACAAAGCGCGACACGACGAGATAAAAATCTTCGCGGGGACACTGCCACTGAAACCGATCAATATCCACCGGGGGATAAATTACCTGGGCTGGGCGGCGATAGGTTTTCCACAGCCGTCGAGCAATAAAGCGGGAATTGGCGATAAACCGATCCACGCGAGGGGCACTGCTTTGGTCCCACAGCCGCAGATAGTGCAAAATGCCGCGGGTTAACGCCCCCCGCAAGCCGCGGTTTAGCCCTGCCTGCTGCAGATACTGAGCCTGCAGATCCCAGGCATAGCGAATGGGCGTATGCACATAGCTGATATGGACCTGATCAGGTCCGGTCAACACCCCCTTGGCCACCGCATGATTGCTCGACAGCACCACATCATAGGCCGACAGATCAAACTGCTCAATCGCCAGCGGCATCAGGGGCAGGTATTGCCGAAAGTGGCGGCGGGCAAAGGGTAGGCGCTGAATAAAAGAGGTGGTGACAGGCTTATGCTGCACAAAAAAGCGGAGCTCCTTGGGCAGGAAGTCCACCAGGCTATAGAGATCGGCCTCTGGGAAACAGGCCAGCATCTGCTCGACCACCCGCTCAGATCCGGCATAGCTCGCGAACCATTCGTGGACAATAGCAACTTTCATAGGGCCTCCTGTGACTACTTGTGGGGCCACTACGCGGTGAAGAGTAAACTCGCCCAATTGGCTGGATAAGCGCCCACGGTGACGTGTTAGAGTTTGGCACGAACGGCTATACCACCGATTCTACGGATCCCCCATGCCGAACGTGCGCTGATTTAGGAAGTGAGGCCCAGCTCGTGACTCAAACCAAAATTCCCATTTTGGATCTTAAGCCCCAATATCAGTCGATTAAGGCTGAGATTCAAGCCGCTGTCAACGACGTCCTAGAGTCCGGCCAGTTTATTTTAGGTCCCACCGTCCAGCAGTTTGAAGCTCAGGCTGCGGACTACCTGGGCGTCAAGCATGCGATCGGCGTGAACTCTGGTACAGATGCCCTGATCATTGGGCTCAGAGCCTTGGGCATTGGAGCCGGGGATGAAGTGATCACAACCCCCTTCAGTTTTTTCGCCACCGCAGAATCCATCAGCAACGTTGGGGCAACGCCAGTCTTTGTCGATATTCAGGCAGACTCTTTCAATATTGATCCGGCACTGATTGAAGCCGCCATTACCCCCCGAACAAAAGCCATCATGCCGGTCCATCTCTATGGCAACCCGACCGCCATGGCTCAGATTCTCGACATTGCCAATCGGCACGAGTTAAAGGTAATCGAAGACTGTGCGCAGGCCTTTGGTGCCGTTTACAAGGGCGACTGTACCGGCTGTCAACAACAGTGTAACGACGGCACACGCAACCAATTAGTGGGCAAGAAAGTGGGTGGCCTGGGTCACGTTGGCGCCTTTTCATTTTTTCCGACTAAAAACTTAGGGGCGTACGGCGATGGTGGCCTCATCACCACCAACGACGATCGGGTGGCTGAGCTAGCCGGTATGCTGCGTGTCCATGGCTCTAAGCAGAAGTATCACAATGAAATGCTGGGCTATAACTCCCGCCTAGACGCACTACAAGCGGCGATTCTCGGCGTTAAACTCAAGTACATTGACACCTGGAATCATCAGCGGCGGGAAGTAGCCGCGACCTACAATCAGGCCTTGTCAGATCATGACGGGCTGGTTGTCCCCAGCATTACAGCGGGCCATGTCTTCCATCAGTACACTATCCGTGTTCTCAATGGCAAACGCGATCAGGTGCGCCAATCGCTGTCAGAGGCGGGCATTGGCAGCATGATTTACTATCCAATACCGCAAAACAGACTACCGATTTACGACGGCAAATATCCCAAGAGCGTTGTCAGCGACACCCTGGGAGAAGAGGTGCTCAGCTTGCCGATTTGGCCGGACATCACCCCTGAACAACGGAACCAAGTCACAGCCAACCTTCTGGCCTGCCTGTAATCCCCATCTTTAAACCATCACCACCGCCTCACAGCCCCGCTCGATCTAGCGCATGACATCAGCCAACAGCAGATCAGCCTAGTGCAGCGTCAACGCTAAAGATTCGGGTAAAGCCAGTGAAGTAGTGAGTAGCGAATAGTGAAGTAGCGTTTGGCCTTAAGCCCCTTTGAAGTAAAGGCATTCGACTATTTCACTACCGCTCTATTTCACTATTTCACGGTCATCGCCAACCCTAATTCTTAGTGCTATTCGCTAGGCACTATTCGCCAGTCTCAACCCGATTTTTGAGTCTTGCCGCGGCACTAAGCTTCAGGTCCAATCTAGATTGAGGTGCGTTAGCTCCCTGTCACGGATCAGTTGACGAATCTCGTCCGTGGCGGGTTTGAGCTCGGGGATTTTGTGATCGTGGGTTTCAACAAAAATATGATCGATTTTATCGACGGTGCCGGACTCAATCATCTTCTTGAGAATGCGGCACTCTACCCCTTCAACATCCATCTTTAAGAGCCGAACTCTCTGGGGAAGGCTATCAATAAATTCGCAAAGATCGACGGTTGCAATGTCGACAAACTTATCGCCTTTCACGTTCTTTTTCAGCTCAAGGAGCGAAGATCCCGTCGACCAGTACACTTCGTCCTGATCAGAATTTTCATGTAGAAACAGGCGCGTAACGCCGTTCTCTCGATCGACGCCCTTCGCCATACAGTGAACATTATCCGCGCCCGCAAATTGCTCTTCTAGGACTTTAAACGCGTGGGGGTTCGGCTCAAAAGCATACACAGTGGCACCAGAACGGGCTAGGTGAGCGGTAAATTTGCCCACGTTAGCACCGCAGTCAATCGCCACATCATCTGACGTTAGTCGAACCGCAAAAAATTGTCGGGCAGCCTTTTCCTGGGGACTTTTAGCGGGCAGCCAACGCTTGATCGCCTGTTTCAAGTCGTGAACAGCCGCTAACTTAAACGGCGAGCTAGGTTGAGTCATGATCTAAAGCGTGAAAATCTATCGGCTGGAAGCATTGAAAACTAGTGCCCTGTGAGGATCCAAAGCTAAGGCTGCTTTTCTGCAACCACCCGCACCTGAAACCAAGACCGCTCCAGTCTGCCGTAAAGTTGGCAAGCCAAGTCGAACAAGCCACGGCCCCCCACTCGCGCAACCCAACGATACTTCGGCGGCCACTTGTGGATGTAGGGTTTCGATTCAATCACAGAAAACCCAGCCTCGGTAAACAGATTACCAATGCACATGGGACTCCAGCTAAACAGGTGATAGTTCACATCTTCAGGACGGTAGTGGTAGGAAATCGACTCACAGGGCACCACAAAGATAATTTTGCCGCCGGGCTGTAGCTTGTGATAAAGCCCTTTGAGCTCTTCTAAGGGCTGGAGAGTATGCTCCAAGGCATTGTTAGAAATAATGGTGTCAACATACCCATCCGGCACATCGGCCACCCGGCTATAGGCCTCAACCCCGTTTTGTTGAGCCGTTTGCCGTGCCGCCGGATTCACCTCGACGCCCACCTTAGTGGCGCAGTTGAGCTGCTTGAGTAAAAAGCCACCACCACAGCCAAAGTCTAGGACTTTACTCTGCTCTGTCAAATACTGCGTGAACTTGCTTTGATTGGCCCATCCCCCAAACTCGCCAATTGAACTTTGCCAGGCAAAGTAGTCTTGGTCGTAATGGGAGCTAGCCAAATTAGACATGGTTCCTACACAAATTTCGAACAGCGATCGTGTATCTCAAGGCTACGGTGGTCAGCTGCCAGGGACAACTCCCACGCTACCGTACTTTCTGCTCCAGTTAGCCGGCTCTCGTGAACCGGGTCCAGATCAGGCCTGATCGAAGGGCTGAGCCCAGTCATGGTTAAGTCTCTGGCCGAGATCGAGCTTGTAACCCAGACCAAACAAGACTCACGGGGGTAAAGCAATAGCGGAAAAAGAGATAAACCAGCGGGGGCAAATACAGATGTGACTTGGGACGACAGAAGGTGGCATACAGCGCTCCCGGTGAACTGAGCTGCACTGCCTTTTGCGCCTTGGAAAAGTCATTGAGCAGGATGACATCCGGAGCAACAAAAGACTGGAAACCCGCCTGTCTGGCCCGGAGCAACAGCTCGGAATCACCGTGGTAGTGGGGCAGTAGGCCCGCATTATACAGGCCAATTGCTTCGAAGACGCTGCGATGAATCAGGACACCGTTTCCCGGCAGCGTATCCACTGGGAGGATATCAGCCGCTTGTACAGATGGGGGCAGATGCTCTGCACGGTAGTCCTGGTAGCGCAGGGTAATCATTTTGGGGCGGTTCCAGTTGATTTGGGTCCCCAGAGACCAGATCAGGCCGGGCTGACTGAGATAATCGATGCGGTTACCGAGAATATTCAGTTGATATTGGGTGGCTCGACCCACCAGTCGCTCGATGTGGTCCAACGGGATGACAGCATCGTCATTGATCGTGAGGATAAACTCAAACCCCTCGGTCAGGGCAGCGCGGACACCATGGTTGGTAGCCCCAGTCCAGTAATTGCGATCGCAAACCTCGATCACCCGCACCTGGGGAAAGTCTCGCCGCACCGCTGCCGGCGTCCCATCGGTCGAGGCAGAATCCACCACAAAGGCCGTCAGATTCGGGTACGTCTGCTGGGACAGCGCCGTCAAGAACCGCAGCGTCAGGGCCTGACGATTCCGGACCGGGATAACCGCAGCCACTGACGGCAGTGTCGTCATGGCAGTAGCCCCTCAAACAGCGTCCGGTAGCGCGCCGCCTGCTGAGACAGCCCGAAGCGCTGTTCTGCCACTGCCCGAGCATTGGCCCGCAGCACCGGGCGCCGAGCCGCATCCGCCAGCACCCACCGCAGCCCTTGGGCTAGCGACGCCCCGTCATAGGGTTTGGCCAGCTTACCGTTATACTCCGGTTGAATCAGGTCTGGCAGCCCCCCCTGATCAAAGCCAACGCAGGGCACGCCACAGGCCAGCGCCTCGACGATCGTATTGGGCAGATTATCCTGCCGGGCAGGCAGCAAAAAGACATCAGCGGCAGCGTAGGTCAAGACGAGACTGGGCGCATCGGACAGCACCCCCAGATAGTGGGTCCGATAGGGAAAATCGGGGGGATGTTCGGGCCGGGTCGCCCCAAAAATCACCAGCTCAATCTCCTGATCGGGCAACAGGTGCTGCAGGCGCCTCAGCGTCGGTTGTAGAAACGAAAATCCCTTACGGTCATCGGTGGTGGCATTGGCGGCCCCAAACAAAATCAGCAGCGGGGATGGGGGCAGCCGCAGCACCACTCTGGCTGTGGCCTGGGACAACGGACGGTACAGGTCGAGATCCAGCCCGTTGGGTATCACCGTCACCGGTCGATCGCGGAATAGCATACTCTTTTGAGCCTGGTCCGCCAGCCACTGACTAGGCGACACCAAATGCAGCGACAGGTTGTGCCAGGCCCTGGCCTTACGCCGCCAAGTCCAGCGCGATAGGTCCCAACTGCGGTGACTGCCCAACTGCGGACACTGACCGCAGGTCTGTTGAAAGCGATCGCACGTGCCACTGTAGTGACACCCACCGGTCATCGGCCACATATCGTGCAGGGTCCACACCACCGGCTGCGGTATCCCCCGCAGCGCTTCAACGGCCACAAAGCCACCGCTAACCCAATGTAGGTTGAGGATGTCAGGACGGTGCTCGGCAACCTGCTGCCGGGTCCGCCCCGGCAGCCACTGGGGGAAAAAATTCACCGCCGGGTCACGCTGCCGGTAAAGCTGTAGCGGCAGGGCATCCAGCACCCCTTTTGTCTTGGCCCAGCCCTGCTGCAGTCGCCCAGAGGGCCCGATCACCTGCGGGTCGCGGCCCAGCTGCTCCCGCACCAGTAAGGTACTGTGGACCCCCTGCTGACGGAGCCCATCATGAAGGCGCGAGGCTGCGATCGCAGCACCTCCCTTCGTATCAAACGTGCTCATCAGCAGAACGTTCACACCGGTTGCTTTCCTAAACTGCGTTCCTCGACCACCCAGCGTCCCTAAACAAACAGCCCAAACTTCCGTCTCACCCGGTGAATGAACTGCGTGCTAAATAAAATATTTTGCGTAAAGTCGTCGGCTCGGGCATCGCGAATCACATAGGGCGGATGCTGCAGCGGCAAAGTTAGGGACTGGGTCGCCATGTCGGCCATAATATTGCGCCTACGGTTGTGAGTGCCTGCCCCTTCAAACCCCACATTCGACACCAGATTGACGTTGGGCAAAATACTCAGGCCCGACTGCAGCCAACAGGACAGGGTCCACCGGTAAGCCCAACTATCGTAAACCCCATCGTAGGTACGCTGAAACGCCGTTGCCCACACCCGGCTAGCCGCTCGACTCTGCAACATGTCGTAGAGCCAGTCCTGGTCCCGCACCGTTGGCCATAACCGCATCTCAAAGTCAAAGTGCTGCCAGGCTCGCCGCCAGGTGGCCCACCCCCAACAGTGGTTGTAGCGGGAGAAATAATAGCTATCGTGAGTCCGACGTCGACCAAACTGATAGTTACTGCCGGCAATGGCCATAATCCGCTGGTCATCCCGGTAGCGCTGCAACAGGATCTGACAAAACGGAAAAAAGCTGGCATCGGGGACGCAGTCATCCTCTAGCACAATCGCCGTGTCCACCTGGCCAAAAGCCCAATCCAAGCCGCTGGACACCCGCTGGGCACAGCCCAGGTTCGTCTCCGAGTAATGGCGCAACACCCGACAGTCCCAGTCCACCTGGTCGATGACCGCGCGGGTTTTGGCACAGGCCGCGGCGTCCTCATTCCGCTTGGGACCGTCAGCCACCACCAGCAGCGTCGTCGGCTGAATCTGGCGAATCAGCGCAAACACCCGCGCTGCCAGGGCGGGGCGCTTATAAATGAGAAAGACGATCGGTGTCGAAAAGGGTACTGCCATGGTCAACCGCCCCGCTTGAGCAACGCCTGCTCCCAAAAGTAGGGTGAGATCGCACGCCAGGCTTTTTCGCCAAAGCTAAAGGTGACATCTGGATCGTCCATCAGCTGGCGCATCAACCCCGACACCCGTTCCGGGTCAATCAGCGTACAGTTTCGAAAGGCCGTAGACTGCAGCGTATCCATAAAAAAGGATTTGAGCGGCCCCTTAATCCAATCCACCGTAGGAGAGGTGAACCCCACCTTACTCTTGCGATAGGCAATGGTAGACGGCATAAACGGTGCCGTCGCATCCCGAATAATCGCCTTGGAATAGGGCGGACGGATTTTAGCCCACCAGGGAATCGAGAAGGCAAAGCTGACCACCCGGTAGTCCATAAACGGCATGCGAATCTCCACCCCATTGGCCATGCTGTAGCGGTCGTAATTGCGCAACAGCGTCGGCAGCACCGTCGTGTGGGTAGATAGATAGAGCTGCTGATTGAGTGGGCCCAGGCGGTCCCAAAGGGGATGATGACGCTCCGGTGGCGGCGGCGTTCGACCCAGCAGCCGCTTTGCCGTCCGTTTAGATTGCCAGGTCAGCCAGAACCGCCACTTCCGCGTCGCCAATCGATATTGGTGAGAATCCTGCGGGTAGTTGGCCCGCCGCATCTCGAGAATGTCGTTCATTTGGGCCAGATCCCACCGGGCATCCTGGAGAGCGGTCAGGTAGTCAAAGTCATACCCGGCAAATAGCTCGTCGGCCCCGTGTCCATCGATGCTGACCTTCACGTTTTGGGCCTGCATCGCCCCGTAGGTGAGCATAAAGGGAATCGGGCTGGTGAGATAAATTTCCTCAAAGCGATAGAAATAATCCTGCAGCCGCTCCACTGCTGCCAGGGGGTCAATCTCGATATAGGTGGCCGGAATCTTGAGATGATCGGTGACCTGGCGGGCAAAGCGACGTTCATCAAAGGGCGTCCCCGCAAAGCAGGCCACAAAGGCATGCTGCCAGTCCTGGCTGAGACGCTGATGAGACAGCTGACTGGACTGATCGATATGGGCCATGGCCGAAATCACCGCGCTGGAGTCCAGCCCACCGCTGAGGGCCGTCCCAATCGGCACATCGCTGCGCATTCTCAAACGACACGCATCTAGGAATAGGGCCTGAAACTGCTCGACCTGGGCCTCATAGCTCTCCGGCACGTCGACCAGATGATCGAGGGTACACCACCAGCGCTGGGGCTGCAGCGGCCGAGGCGTTGCCGCCGTATACCAAGCACAGTGCCCCGCTGGAAACCGTTGGATGCCCTCCACTAGACATTCTGCCGTGGTTTCGTACTGAAACATCCGATGGGGCTGGTCGATCAGCGCCCGATTAGGACGCGGGTCCGGCAGTAGCGGCAGCAGCGCCTTCATCTCAGAGGCAAAGGCAAACCCCGCGGGCAGCGACGCATAGAACAGCGGCTTAATGCCAAAGCGATCGCGCGACAAAAACAGCCGCTGTTCATGATCATCCCAAATCGCCAAGGCCCACATGCCATTAAATCGGTCCTGGCAAGCCGGCCCCCATTCCACAAAGGCCGCCAGCACCACCTCGGTATCGGTATCACTGCGGAAGCGGTGACCTAAGGTTTCGAGCTGCTGGCGAATTTCGAGAAAATTGTAAATCTCACCATTGAACGTAATCCAGTAGCGGCCCTCACCGTAAGCCATCGGCTGCTGACCCTGGGGAGAGAGGTCTAAAATCGCCAGACGACGGTGGCCCAGGGTGACCTGGGGCTGATGCCAGAGCCCCTGACCGTCAGGCCCGCGATGCACCAGCGTATCTAAACAGTGCTGGGCCAGCTCCTTAGGGAGATAGCCAATGTGCCCAAAAATGCCGCACATAAAGCTGCCGAAGAATTTGCAAACGTCAGTGGAAACCCTGTGCCCGATTCAGGTCACAGGTCGCTATCCTACCCTACTCCTGTCGGGGCCATGGGATCCTAACGTCCCAGGCGGGTCAAGAGTTCGTAGGTCATCCCCAAACCGCTGACGTGCTTCAGGCACTTTTCGTAGAAATAATTTTGCCAATAGGGATATTCGGTTGACCCCTGACGCACCAGCCCCAGTGCGGACTCAACGGCCAGCAGCCCGGCCCGAGCTAAGCCCTTGCCGACCAACACTGGCAGGTGCTGGGGCAATGGGTCAGCCGTGGCAAAGGTAGTGGGCCAGGACCGCCCATCCGCAAAGGACTCACGAATCCGGAAGCCCAAATCCATTTTCAAGGGCGCCACTAAATGGTTGACCTTCAGATCCGGGTGATAAAACACCACGGCATCAGGGTGCTTGGCCCGAATTTTGCGCACCAGTTCGACTTCTTCACCGAAGCAGCGCTTGTCCCCCTGGAGGCCCAGTTCTGGATTAAACCCGCCGAGGGCCGCTACCAGGTCGCGACGACAGAAGAAATTGCCCCCGTCCAAATACTCCTCGCCCAAGAGCGGCCGGGGCTGGCGGCCCTGCTCATGGCTGCCATAGGCGTCTTTATACCAATCGGGCTTGGGGGTGTTGTAGATGGCGTAGTAGGGGCCCCCAAAGGCCGACGGGGCTGTCTCTGTGATGATGCGATGGGCTACCGTCAGCCAATCGGCAGGTACCCGGCAGTCATCATCGACATAGGCTACATAGTGCCCTTGGGCCGCCGTCAAACCACAGTTGCGGGCATGGGAGAGGCCCTGCTTTGCTTCAAAGCAAACCTGCCAGTGGGGGCGCGACTGGGCAAACGCTTCGGCCACCGGCTGGGTGTCATCGGTGGAGTTGTTGTTCACCACGATAATTTCGTACTGGTTCGGCGCGAGGGTCTGGTTGGCCAGATCCTGCAGAATGCCCTCTAGTAGGTGACTGCGGTTGTAGGTACACAGCACCACGGAAATCTGTAGCACAGGCGATTTCATGGCGAACTCAACAGAACAATCGACAATTTCAGGCCGCTATCGCAAGCATTTGAGGGCAAACTTGAGCCGGTTAATCAGGGGAATTTCGGCGCCTTGACTTAAGGGGGACGCCCGAAAACGATACCAGACCCAGCGCCCTAGGCTGGCAGTGCGATCGCAAACGCCAAACCATTCTCGCCCAAAGACGCGCCGAATCGCCTCAGTTGCCGCCGGGTCACGATCCTGACAGTAGCGACTGAGCCGCAACAACCACGCCTCTGCTGCTTCGACACTGGCAACAGTGGCCGGCACACTATGGGTGCCAACCTGCCGATGACACTCAAACTCCGACGCCGTAAACGCGATCTCCAGATGGGCCAGCTGCTGACGACGCACCTGATCGGCCACCGCTTGCTGGTCAGCTTGATGAGCTTGTCCCCGTTGCCGAGCGTGACAGCGATACTGCAACAGCACCTGGGGCAGGTTAACTAGAGGAAACTGTTGGGCCAGCTCGGCCCACAGTGCATAATCCTGAGCGTAGACGTAGGCAGGGTTATAGGCCATGCCCAGCTGTTCCATCACCGATCGGCGAATCACCACCGTGGGGTGCACTAGCACCGATCGGAACAACAGACTATAGCGAACCTCGTCAGCCTGCGTCGGATGCCGCCACACATGCCCTGAGGGATTGCCGATGGTCTTCACCCAACTGCCACAGGCTGCGACCGTCGGATGGGCATTCATGTAGGCCACCTGGGTCCCGAGCCGATGCGTCAAACTGACATCGTCCGCATCCATACGGGCGATGTATTTGCCCTGGGCTAGGGCAAACCCCTGGTTCAGGGAGGCGGTCAGGCCCATATTGGCTGCGTTCTGGATTGCTCGCACCCGCCCGTCCTGTTGGGCGTAGCGACTTAAAATCTCCCAGGTGGCGTCGGTGGAAGCATCGTCAAAGACAATCACCTCAAAGTCTCTAAAACGCTGGCCCAGCAAACTGTCCATTGCCTGGACGAGATAGGCCGCATCGTTGTAGGCGGCCATGACCACGCTGACTTCAGGGCTCACGTCAGGCTTCAACCGCCCGCACCTCCGCCCAAATTTCGCTCCAGTGAATCTCCTGGTGCACAACGAC
>JBCBOC010000451.1:0-4200 GCA_039821475.1 Cyanobacteria bacterium J06632_22
AATCTGCTGGGTGTCTGCCTTCGCGCCTATAGATCAGCTCGAAACAATGGAACGCCGTTTTGGGTCGCAATGAGGTCAAAGTACAGCGGCCCTGTGGTGTAAATAGGCTGCAGCGCCACGGCTTCAATCTGTAGGGGTTCACCGTAGTTTTGCACCTGGCGCAAAAACTCGATGGCGGGCTCGCTCAGACGCCCCTCTAGGAGCGGATTTTCTAGGATGATGACGCCCTCTAAGCTGGCTTGCACCTGGGCTGTTAGTAAGAGGGTCCGCAACCGATCGAGCAGGACTGAGCTGGGTAAAAACGCCTCATCAATAGAGATCGTTGCAATGGTTTCACCCGGTTCAAAGACGAGGCGATTGACCTGAGCTTGGATTGAGACCTCGAGGCAGGGCTCTTCCCCTTGGATAACGCAGGGCTCGCCCACAATGTAGTTGCCCGCAGAGGCGACTCGTAGGGCGTAGGGTTGGCCATCATCAATTTGTCGGACAACGGCTTCGACGACCTCTGGGCTCACCCGCAGGATTTGAAAGTCTGTTTCTGCATTGGGCACGATCGAGCGAAGCGCCAGACGGTTAGCCTCGATCAGAGCTTGCTGTACCTGACGGGTTGCGACTTCTCGAGAGTCGGCGCGAGTGACCAAAAGGGCTAGTGTTTGGTTGCGGCTTACTGCGACGCTGCCGCCCCGCAGCTTAAAGAATTCTTCTTCAAGTTGCTCAATTTGCTTGGCTAGATCGATCTGTTGGGCTTCCAGGCGGTTGAGCTGTGCCTGACGCTCGGCGATTTCGCGATCGCGATTGGCCAGATCCTGATTGCGCTGCTGAATGTCGCGATCGCGTTGGGCGATTTGACGGCGAATATCGGCCTCTCGCTGCACCAAGGTCTGCCGCTCTTGCTGGAGTTGGCGAATATCCGTCCGCAGCCGCTCGGACTGTTGAGAAACGGAGGATAGCTGGGATTCAGTGGTGCTCAAGCGGGCTTGAATCTCCTGTTCGCGGGCCACCGCCGCTTCCTCTCGATCAATGGCCGCATTCTCTCGATCAATGGCCGCATCGCGGGCCGCAATAACAGCGTCTAAATCGGCTTCAACGCTAGCGAGATCTGCTTCGGCGGCACTACGTTGGCGGGTAACGGTTGCTAGGGCCGACTCAATGTCGGCCTTGGCCTGCTGTGTTTCGGTTAACGCCTGGCGGGCTTGGGAGAGGTTTTGCTGGGTTTCCTCAAACTCAAAAATGCCCCGTCGCAGTCGGTCGCTGGCGACCAGCAGGAGTCCTAGGGTAGACGCGGAGATCACACTGCCGGTTACGACGCTCACGACCGTAGCGGTTTGCCGAGGGCGAAGATTAAACAGGGACAGACGGGCCTTGCCAACGCGCATCCCAATCCGGTCCCCTAGGGTGGCAATCATGCCTCCTAGAAACAAGACGGTTGCAATCAGTATTAGACCAACGTCCATTCACACCTTCACGACTGCTGAGCGCCTGTCCATCGGACGCGCACATGCTCTAGGGTACTGTATTGCCTCGGTTAAGGCAGGAAGCGAATGGTGGGGAGTGGTTGGTGAATGGAGAATAGTGCTTGGTGCTTAGGGCTTAGTGCTTAGAGAATAGGACTAGGCCTGTAGCGATGGGTTGCCAAAGTCCCAACACCATTTTGCTATTTGCTATTCGCTACTTCGCGTTCTCTGAACGTCGCTGTCCACTCCCAAATCTCCAACCTCGATTACGTAAACTGCTGGCTCAATGTAACCGGGTCGTGGACGGTGATCTTCTTTTTGTGAATAGAAATCATTTCTTCTTGACGCAGATCGCCCAGCAGTCGGGTCACAGTGACGCGCGTTGAACCGATGGCCTCAGCAATGGCCTGATGGGAAAGCTTCAGATCGATAGTGATGCCGTCTTGGCTGGGGACGCCGAAGTCCCGGCAAAGGATCAGTAAAAAGCTGACCAACCGAGAGCCCATATCCCGGTGGGCCAGGGTCTCGATCATCATCTCTGTTTGCAAAATGCGCGACGATAGGCCCTGGAGCATCATCATCGATAGCTCGGGATGGGCCTCTAACCCTTGCTCTACCTGATCAATGGGAACGGAGAGCAGCTCGACAGGCGTGAACGCCACCGCATGATAGAACCGGTCGGAGCGTTGGCCCGTGACCAACGACAACACACCGAAAACGCTATTTTCTCGCAATAGCGCCACTGTAATCTCTTCACCGGCTTCGTACACGCGCGATAGCTTAACAGCACCCTTAATTAAGAAGTAAACCCGCTCTGCTGGGTCACCAGGGAAAAAGATGGTTTTGCCGCGGTCGTAGGTTTCTACGACCGGCGGGAATGGACCACCTGAAAGCTGCTTGAGCAGGTCGGCTAAGGGTTTATCAGTTGCTGCCACTTGTGTTGCTACCATGGGCAATGGTTTTAGGAGGGGCAATCGTTGGGGAGGGCAAATTGTCGGGGGAACAAGGCGCGTCGGGATGCTGACCCTATCAGAAACTAGGAGCAGGCGCCTTAATTCAGGGCCTGTCGCCTAGGGAAAATCTGAACCTAGCAGAAAAAAGCCTAGATGCATCGTTGATATCACTGATTGGCTTAATCAATCTAGTTAAATGCAATGGATTCTTGACTTTAGATTAGCTAATCGTAACTGGCTTCTGTTTTTTGTATATTGAGATACAAAATATCGGCTTTATTGCCGATGATTGCGTTTTATCTAGGGGATCACGCTACTCATTGTGGTAGAAGCGGCAATCTTGATGGGCGTGGGTGGGCTTATCGGTGTTTTTAAGCCGGGCTTAAGGGGGCGTCGCGGGTGTCGGGATCGGCCGCAAGTTTGATTGGGAGCGCAAACCTTTCTACAAAGTTTTGTAAGGTTCCATTTTTCAGTATGCTCCTAAGGGCGTGTCTGTTAGTGGCAGGCGCTTGCCCACCTCATTGAAGACCTTTTGAAGCCATGCTAGACCTGACTGGAAAAACTGCCCTTGTCACGGGGATCGCTAACAATCGTTCGATTGCCTGGGGGATTGCTCAACAGCTTCATCAGGCCGGTGCAAAGCTGGGAGTAACCTACTTGCCCGATGAAAAGGGTCGCATGGAGAAAAAGGTTCGTGACCTGACAGAGCCCTTAAATCCCAGTTTGTTCTTGCCGTGCAACGTCCAAAACGACGAGCAAATTGATGCGTTGTTTGAGGGCATCAAGGCAGAGTGGGGTCAGCTCGACATTATGATTCACTGTCTGGCGTTTGCGAGTCGGGATGACCTGACGGGTGACTTTAGTGATACGTCGCGCCAGGGCTTTCAGACGGCGTTGGATATTAGTGCCTATTCTTTAGTGCGGTTAGCCCAGGGGGCAAAGGCGCTGATGACCAATGGCGGCAGCATCGTCACGCTGACTTATTTAGGTGGGGTGCGGGTCGTGCCTAACTACAACGTGATGGGCATTGCCAAATCGGCGTTGGAAATGAACGTGCGCTATCTAGCTGCTGAGCTGGGCCCTCAAAATATTCGTGTTAATGGGATTTCCGCCGGTCCGATTCGCACCCTAGCGTCATCGGCGGTGGGCGGCATTCTCGATATGATCCACCACGTTGAAGACGTTGCCCCCCTCCGGCGCACGGTGACCCAGCAGGAAGTGGGCAACACAGCCGCCTTTTTGTGTAGCGACCTGTCGTCAGGGGTGACAGGGCAGATTCTGTACGTGGATTCTGGCTACGAAATCATGGGTATGTAAGCCTAAAGAATCGGTTCCCCGCCGACCCTGAAATGATGTTTTGAAATTAAGCCTTGACAGGCCACTAGTCAGTAAAGCTGCTGTCCACCGCCGTCAACGAGGTTTGTGCCTGTAGACCCATGAGTGCTTCTAGGGTGACCGTCTGGGCTACGGGCATCTGTCCGTAACAAAAGATGACGGGGACATCGGCTGGCAGCTTGAGCGTCGGGAGAACGTAGGGGCTGCCGTAGATGGCGACGGCGTGGAGCTGTTCGCCTAGGGCCTCGATATACTGCTGGGCCAATTCAACCTGGCTAGCGCTGCTGCGAAAGGGATTTCCCCGAATAAAGAGCTGTAGCAGTGTTGGTAGGTTGTCGGACGTCAGCGCTTGCTGAACTGACCAGCGGCTGTCTACCAGCTGAAGGGCATAGCCCTGGCTCGCGGGTAGCGTCAGGGCAGGGGCGGTGCGTGGCAGATGGCGACAAGCAATGACGTCG
>JBCBOC010000793.1:0-2009 GCA_039821475.1 Cyanobacteria bacterium J06632_22
AGCAGAAGTTCAATCATCATCTCGTCCGCTACAGCATCGTTAATGGGTTCCTGATCCTGATTGACCTGCTACTGGGGGGCGGTCTCGGTTTTTCCCTTTACATCCTGCTGTTCTGGGGCATCGGCCTTTCCCTGCACGCTTGGAAAACCTACCAGCGGGACGGTTACCGCTACCAAAAGGAGTTCGAACGCTGGAAGCGTCAGCGCCTAATGCAGCGCTCCGTCGGTAAACTGGTCAATCGCGTCAACCGCCTACTCAGCCCCCAGTGAAGAGCCTCAATCACAGCAAGTAAGGCGGCCCCCGCCCCACAAAGCGCAGCGGCCTCATTGAGTGCAGCGCGCCTCCACATGACACCTCAGTGCTGTCGTCAGGTGTCGGTATAAACGGCATCTGACAAAACTCTGGACAATTCAGCACAATGGCGGTTTTCTCAATGGCAAGGCTCGTGCCAAGGTTGCACCAGACAACCGGTTGGTTGTGTTCCTTGAGCTAGACTGAGCGGGCAGGGCTAAGCCCCTGCCCGTTTGTGTACTTACCCGATCACGCCCCTATGGCTGTCGAAAAGTTGGCTGAAGACGAAAGCAATTCAGGCGTGCCGCCGCTACCAGACGCTTCCCCTGAGCCGAGCGTTTCTTTTACCGATACAACCTCACCCGAGCTAAGCAGCTCCGAACAGTGCCGTGCGGCTCAAGCAAGACAGCTTCAAGTTTGCCAAAATCGCACCTGTTTGCGCAGCCAGTCGGATAAGATTCTGACAGCCTTGCAGTCAGAGGCCCCATCAGAGGTAATGGTGATGGGCTGTGGCTGTTTGGGGCAGTGCGGCGCTGGGCCGATTGTGCAGGTCTCCCCTGACAATATTTGGTACTGCCGTGTCGCCACCAAAGCCGATGTCCTAGAGATTGTTGAACAGCACCTGATTCAGGACCAGCCGGTCCAACGGTTACTACATCCTCGTATACACGCCTACTATATCCCGGATGTATCGCCTAAACCGTCTACCTAAGGCATCGCAGCGACTTGAACGACACGTTAGTCGCTTTTCCCCTTCCCTCATAAGCAGATCGGCAGCTTCGGTCATGCTAACCCCGTATGCTCAATCCATGATCGAAATTTCCTGGTCACCAGAGAATGGCGCTGAAGAGAGAATTATAGCTAGCGCCACATCGGTTGGGACAGCAAGTATGGCTATTGCCTGACTCAACGAAATGAATAAGGTAATGGCAGTTTTGTCCTAACAAATCTGACGGCAGCTTGATGCTAATCGCTCTTCAGAGTTGTAGTGATGCCAGTTTACCGATCCTATCTATCGGTCGTAACACGTCCGTCGGGCTATGCGATCGCAATTTTATTGCCCAAAGATGAGAGCTATGCCATCCTTGGCACCAGCCAGCTCAGTGGCCCCTACGACCCCCTGCACCTTTTGGGCTACATTGTTGGCCTATGGGATGCTGCGGTCAATCAGCCCCGCCTTCGTCAAGGACTCGCCCCCATCGGTCCCCACTGCCTGCTCTGCAATCAGGCCAGCGAGCTTCCCGTCATCAACCAAATGTTCAAGCAAACGGGTGGCATCGCTGCAGCAACGTCCCAACCCTACAGCGTCACTGCAGAGCAAACGAGCCAAGCCCTGCAGGATCTGCAGCTGCGATTGTCCGGCTCGCGCCTCCAAGCAACTAAATCACTCCTGTTGCAACTTCAAGAAGCATTTGGCAGCCTAGCTAACGTCCATACATTTGAAGATGTTCCCCTATCTCTGGCCGCTATTGCTCAAGTGAATGCGTACGAGCAGTTCGATCAGCAACCGTTGGCAGGCCCGCCAGCCTTTACACCGTCCATACAGTCCCATCTGTCGGCAGCGCAGGGTTCCAGCAAGAATCCCCCTAAACAGCGCTATGCCCACGCTGCCATCGAGTGGCTGCAACGCGTTAAACAGTGGTTATCCTTTGCTTAGGAGCCAAGCGCTATGTTTAAGGCATGATTGCACTCGGTACCCTAAACAATATGGCCTTAGC
>JBCBOC010000571.1:0-3364 GCA_039821475.1 Cyanobacteria bacterium J06632_22
CGTGTGCAGTACCTATCGCGATCACGTGCATGCGCTAAGCGCTGGGGTTCCCGCTAAGAATGTGATGGCGGAGCTATTTGGTAAAGAAACCGGCTGTAGCAAAGGGCGCGGCGGCTCCATGCACATGTTCTCGTCAGAGCACAATCTGCTCGGGGGGTTTGCCTTTATCGGTGAAGGGATTCCTGTTGCCTTAGGGGCGGCCTATCAAAGTATGTACCGACGCAGGGCGCTGGGCGATGAGAGTGCCGATCAGGTCACTGCGGCGTTCTTTGGTGATGGCACCACTAATAACGGTCAGTTCTTTGAGTGCCTGAACATGGCGGCGCTGTGGAAGCTGCCCATTTTGTTTGTTGTGGAAAATAATAAATGGGCGATTGGTATGGCCCATGAACGGGCGACCTCTCAGCCTGAGATTTACCGCAAAGCCAGTGTATTTGGTATGCCCGGCTATGAAGTTGATGGCATGGATGTATTGGCGGTGCGAGCGGTCGCCCAGGAGGCCGTAGCCCGAGCCAGGGCTGGCGAAGGACCGACGCTATTGGAGTGCTTAACCTATCGCTTCCGGGGGCATTCCTTGGCGGATCCTGATGAGCTGCGGTCGCCCGCTGAAAAAGAAGCCTGGCGCGCGCGCGACCCGATTCCTAAGTTTGAAGCCTACATGCTGGAGCAAAACTTTGCGAGCGAAGAGGAGCTGAAGGCGATGCGGAAGGCAACGGAAGTGCACATTGAAGACGCCTTAGCCTTTGCTGAAAGTAGCCCTGAACCTAATCCAGACGAGCTGTATCGGTATATTTTCGCGGACTAGCGAGCTGATTGTATTTGTCGCTTGGTGTGAACCCATGTTTCTGTTTGAGCGCTGGCCAATGCCCTCGAATCAGTGACGCACAAGATTCAACGCAGTTGAATCTTGCCATAGCGCTTGGGGCTGGTCCTGTTGGGATACCCCACCTCTTTTTGGGACGCTCCGTCTGTGACAAATCCTTGTTTGAGCGGTCCAACCCTTACCACCTAACCACTTCACCTTTTCACTATGACTAAAACTCATTTGTTTAATGCCCTGCGCGAGGCCATCGATGAAGAGATGGGGCGCGACAACACGGTCTTTGTCTTGGGGGAAGATGTGGGCCACTACGGTGGGTCCTACAAGGTGACTAAGGGGCTATACGAGAAGTACGGCGAGTTCCGCGTGCTAGATACGCCCATTGCTGAAAATAGCTTTACCGGTATGGCCGTTGGTGCGGCGATGACCGGCCTGCGCCCCATTATTGAAGGCATGAATATGGGCTTCTTGCTTCTTGCTTTCAACCAAATTGCCAACAATGCCGGGATGCTGCGGTACACCTCTGGGGGTAACTACACGATTCCTTTGGTGATTCGAGGGCCGGGCGGTGTGGGGAGTCAGCTCGGCGCAGAGCACTCCCAGCGGTTAGAGGCCTACTTCCAGGCGGTACCCGGACTCAAGATTGTGGCCTGCTCCACGCCGCGCAATGCTAAGGGGCTGCTCAAGGCTGCCATCCGTGACCCTAACCCGGTGCTGTTTTTTGAGCATGTGCTGCTCTACAACCTACAAGAGGAGCTGCCCGATCACGATTACTTGACCCCGTTGGATAAGGCTGAGGTGGTGCGTCCCGGTCAGGACGTGACCATTCTGACCTATTCACGTATGCGTCACCACGTCATGAAGGCGACAGAAACGCTCGAAAAGCAAGGCATTGACCCTGAGGTGATTGACCTGATTTCCCTAAAGCCGGTGGACTACGAAACCATTGGTAAGTCCATTAAAAAGACTCATCGAGTGGTCATTGTCGAAGAATGTATGCGTACCGGAGGCATTGCCGCGGAGATTATGGCGTCCATTAGCGATCGCTTCTTCGATGAGCTGGATGGTCCAGTCATTCGCCTCTCCTCCCAAGACATTCCCACGCCCTACAATGGCCAGCTCGAGCGTTTGACCATTGTGCAACCCGAGAAAATCATTAAGACCATTGAGGATGTGGTCGCCCTGAAGGTCTAGGCTGTCAGTGCTCTGGCGGCGTCTCTCTGACGGCTATCGGGCCTGAACCGGGCAAACTGAACCGGCACGCGGCATTATTGGGATAGGATTCATTCGCTGAATATATGGGTAAACATCGCATTACGCTGGCAGCAATTTTGGCTCTAGCCCTAGCTGCTGTTGTGACTATTGTTCAACTACCGACCCAGCTGGGGTTGGACCTGCGGGGCGGGTCACAAATTACGCTAGAGGTGCAGCCCACGGAGCAGATCAGTATTGTGAGCGAGCGTGACCTTGAGGCCGTGCAGCGGGTGATTGAAAACCGCGTCAATGGCTTGGGGGTTTCTGAGGCGGTGGTCCAGCCTGCGCCGCCGGACAAGCTGCTGATTCAGCTGCCGGGTGTGAGTGATCCAGCTCAAGCTGAACGGGTGCTGGGTGGTACCGCCCAGCTTGAATTCCGGGCTCAAAAACAAGGCACTGAAAATCAGCTTCAGGCCGTTGCCCAGGTGTTGCAGCAGCAGGAAGTTCAGCTTGCCGTTCAGCAAAGTCTGGATAATTCCACTCCCGAGGAAATGGCGCAGCTCCAGGCCGACTTATTGACGAGCCGTGAAACCCTCCTGGAATTGTTTGAGCCTGCAGAAATTGGCGGTGACGAGCTGGTGGATGCCCGCGCTGAACCGCTTGGTCTAAGTGATGCCTGGCAGGTGGCGATTGTATTTAACGCTCCAGGGGGCGAGAAATTTGCCACGATTACCCAGGCCTTAGCCGGGACGGGGCGTAGTTTGGGGATTTTCCTCGACGACCAGATGATCAGTGCCCCAACGGTGGATGTGAGCAATGCTGCCACGGGTATTGCCGGTGGGCGGGCGGTGATCACAGGGAACTTCAATGCGGAGACCGCAAAGGAGTTGGAGATTCAGCTGCGCGGGGGGGCGTTACCTTTCCCCGTTGAGATTGTCGAAAAGCGGACGGTGGGTGCGACCCTAGGCCGCGATAGTATTTCTCGTAGTCTGTACGCCGGTATTGCGGGTTTGGCGCTGGTCTTGGTATTCATGGCCGTTTACTACCGATTGCCCGGCATGCTTGCCGATGTGGCGCTGGTCATTTACGCGCTACTCACCTGGGCGGTCTATAACGCCGTCGGTGTGACCATGACCCTGCCGGGCATTGCCGGTTTTATTTTGAGTATTGGCATGGCCGTAGATGCGAATGTGCTGATTTTTGAACGCACCCGAGAGGAGCTGCGCGGCGGCAAGACGCTGTATCGCGCGGTGGAGTCAGGCTTTGATCGGGCATTCTCCAGTATTTTTGACGGGGGGGTGACCACGCTGGTGGCCTGTGCCGCGCTGTTTTTCTTTGGTGTCGGTTTAG
>JBCBOC010000364.1:0-4843 GCA_039821475.1 Cyanobacteria bacterium J06632_22
AGTCCTGCCCTATTAGTCAGTCCTGCCCTATTAGTCAGTCCTGCCCTATTAGTCAGTCCTGCCCTATTAGTCAGTCCTGCCCTATTAGTCAGTCCTGCCCTATTAGTCCTCCCCCTGTGTTGTTATGTCCGACTCGGTGCACCAGCTATTTTTAGAGGAAGCGCAAACGTTGCTCCAGGTGATGGAGGTCGAACTCCTCAAGTTGGGGGGCCAACGGGACCTTGCCGCCTTGATGCGGGCGGCCCATACGATTAAGGGCAGTGGCGCGATGGTTGGGCTGACGGCAATTCCGGCAATTGCCCAGCGGTTAGAGGACGCCTTTGCCGTGCTGCTGCGACAGGGGGGGACAGTAGATGCTGCTGTGGATGCCTGCTTGTTGGATGCCTATGGCCATTTGGCGTGTGCCATGGCAGAAGACTTGAAGGGGGGACGTCACGATGAAGCGCTGACGCTGACCCAGGCTGAACCGATTTTGGTGGCCTTGGATGCCTGGTTGGAGGGGGCAGATACGGTGAGTGCCGACGCTAATATTGGGGCCAGCCGCGCTGACCTCGATTGGGTGTCGACGCTGTTTACCGGGGATGTGGTTGCTGGCCTCGACATCATAGCGACGGCTCTACAGGAGGCGGCTACTATCCGACTGCAGGTGTTGCGATCGCAACTCGATGCCTTTGTCGGTATTGGTGAATTGGCCGGTTTGCCAGGCTTTGCGGCCATTGCCCAAGCGGGGCTGACAGCGTTGGATTGTCGCCCTTCCCAAAGTCAGGCCATTGGCGATTGTGTGCTGATGGATTTGCGCGCGGCTCATGCGGCTGTTCTCGCCGGGGACCGTCAGCAGGGGGGGCAGCCCAGCGAAACCCTCTTATCTTTTGGGGCAAGCCTGGATTTGGCTGCGGACAGCCAGCCGACGGTACAGGTTTTACCACCTGATCTGGGGGGCAAGGCTACCCTGTGGGATGCGTCAACGGAAGAGGCCATGCTGTTGGCGTTGTTTGATCAGGAGGATGCTAGAGATCTGGCACTGCCGGGTGCTGAGACGGGGACATTGATCGGTCCTTTAGGATCAGATACGGTCGTCTCAGCTGGCTGGAGTGATGAACAACAGGGCACTACCGATCACCTGGAGACCCCTGACAGTAACGCTAATAACAGCCCAAATAACAGCCCCAGTAATAACAACTCCAGTAATAACAACCTTGACGACAACCTCAGTGAGGACGACCCTGCCGCGCTCGATTCGGCGTTAGAGGCCCTGGCCGACATGTTTCCGCCTAGCGACGGGGCGTCAACTGCGTTCGAGGCACCAAAGCCTGATGCGCTAAAGTCTGATGCGCTAAAGTCTGATGCGCTAAATCCTGATGCGCCAAAGTCGACGGCCTCCGAAGCGGCTGTATCAGGGCCCGGCTCTGATGGCAAAATCCCTGTATCTGGTCAGATTCGGCCGGTTCAATCTGGACTCCCTAAGGCATTGATTGCCAAGCTTGAAGCCCTGCTAGCGTCGGCCCCGCCCGAAATCATTGGTCATCGACAGGTGGCAAAGGCCTTAAGGCGGCCTTTGCCAACGCCGAAACAGACTAAAGTGCCCCGTCGCAAACCAGTCCGCGCGGCGTTAGATCGGCTCCAGCGACTTAAGCAGTTGTTTGCTGCGCTGATTGCCTGCGAAAAAAGAGACCCCCGTCGGACCCAGCAGCTTCAGACTGTCATGGGGGCGATGACTCAGCGATTTCGCAGCTGTGAGCGCATGGCCCGCAGCTTGCAAGACTGGAGTGAACACAGCCATCAGTACCCGACGCGACCCAACGCTGAGGCTATCAGCGGGAAAGATGGTGACGCGTTGCCACAGGATGTCGAGGGGCATCAGTTGATGCAGGCGATGATGGCAGAGATGGCCCAATTAGGTGAGGCCATTCAGGACATGACTGTGATTCATCAGCAAGGGCATCAGGTTGATCGGCAAAAGCGACGCATTTTACGGCAGATGCGCAACGATTTGATGCGCTGAGCACAGTCCCGAATCCGTCAGAGACCAAAGTTCAACCCGTCTTCATTAGTAGGCTCGGGGGGGGCTGCTGGTGTGCTGGTTTCGGGGGTTGCCGGTTCTGGTGGACCGGGCTCTGACGTCGCAGACTCAGGCGGTGTTGTTGGCTGAGCGGTATCCTCTGGGCTTTGTGCTCCTGTCTCTGACGGGGAGGCCGCATCGGTGATCGGACGCCAAAACACAATATCGTTTGTAATCGGTTTCAGTTCCGTGCCTGGATAGTAAAACGACAGAATGCGATCGTAGGACCAGCCCAGGCGACCGAGGTTGTAGGACCCCGTTTGACTCATGCCAACGCCGTGGCCAAAGCCCCCACCGATAAAGCGGTAACCTTCTAAAATTGGGGCCGGGGCAACGCTAGCGGTGCTGGACGCGCTGCTTTCAGTCTCTTCATAGACCGGCTCAATGTAAAACAGCTGGCTGCGGGGGGGAATCAGCGCACTCACCACCTCGTTTTTACTGAGCTCGAAGCTGCCAACATCGGTGCTGACAGCCAGCTTTTGCACCCGGCCTGCATCGGAGCGTTCGATCACCTGTAGGTCCGTTACGGTGGTCATGCTAGCCAAGGGGTGCTGCCGGTTAGAGAGATATTCTTTGACTCCGGCACTGATTTCGGCCACGGTGCCAAACCGATCCCAGCGAAAAGTGGGCCAGGTCTCTTCGTTAAAGCCGCTGTCCAAGTTGATAAAGGCACGGAAGTTGTTCTCTTCCGATAGGGGGCGCAGGGCAAGATCCCAGCTCACCTGGACGGAATCTACTACGGGGCGCAGGTAGGGCCGGTTGGGGCCGTCCCAAACATCGCTGAAGCGGGCGCTGATACCCCCGGTTGTGGAGGAGTACAGCGCGTCGACCAGTTCATCGTTGTAGGTGAGAACCTGGCCCTGGGTGGCTGCGATCGCCGCATCTGCTGCGGGGACGGTTTCACTTAGCCCTCGGTACACCTGGCACTGCGTATCGGCACATAGCTCATAACCATCGATGGCAAACCGACGTAGGTTGCGCAGGGCATAGGTGCGAGCCAGGACCGCCTGGGCTTCTTTAGCCTGTCGGGGGGCGCTCGGTCCAACCTCGTGGGGGACAACGCCGCGCAAATAGAGTTCAATCGGCACCTGGTTGACGAGGGTATAGGTGCCGTAAACGTTGGGCTGCAGTTTGAGGTCCCCGGCATAGATCCGAGTGCGACCATTTTGTCGAACTTGGATACGACGATTAGCGCTGGTGATGCTAAAAACGTCACGGTTGTAGCGGTAGCCATCGGCAATAAAGGCGGATTTGGGAACCTCTGTGAGTACCTGACTGTCCACAAAGGCCGTGGCATTACCTGCCCCTTGCAAACTTTCCAGCAGCAGCCGACGTAGCAGAGGTGTGTTGTAGACTTCTCGCTTTCCCCACACCTGCCAACTATTCGGTTGGGCAATTTCCGTTTCGATGCCACGGGCGCGCCAACGGTTGGCGCTGTCTTCGGCACTTTCAAAGCTGCGATGGGTACTGATCACCACGCGCTCTTGCAGGGCGGGCTGAGGCAAAGCTTGTAGGCCCGTGTCTAGCACGACTTGGTTCGTGGTCAGTGTCTGGGGTTCACCGCCAGTCTCGTACTGTATGGTTAGCTGGTCACCTGACAACGGCAGCAGCGTAATCTGATCGGTGTCCTCCTCGCCAAAGCGTTGCACAATGCCCACGCGAATTTCGGGGTTAAGTGGGACCTGGCTCCACCCGGGTAGCGCTCCCCAGATCAGGCTGACGCCTGCCATCAGGATGGCTGAAGATCGGCCTAGGGCCGGATATTGACGCTGGATTCCTGACTGAGCTTTCGTTAACGGCGCCATGCAACTTCTCAATTCGCCGCACCTATTCTATCGGCTGGGCTCCTCGGTTAGTGGATAAATCAGCCATTGTGAGGATCTGTTCCCCCGAAACACTGGCCTTTCCCACCATGGACGACACCATGGACGACGGTCTCTCGATGAGGTTGCAGTTCATACTCATAATGAGTATGATTAATTTGCGCTTGAGAGAATCGCTTCAAAGCAGCGGCTTTAAAGCAGCGACTTTAAAGCACGGGTGGAGATGGCTAGCCGGCTGCATCACCACAAACTGAAGAAATTCTGCGCTCCTGCTGTCCTCGGGGCGGAGGGCCGACAGAATAAGGCAGCATGTTCAATCTCGCGCTCGATTTAGTGAACTTTTCAGGAGGTCTCATGGCTGTACAAGCTCCACAAATCAATATCGGTATTGATGAACAGCAGCGTCAGACAATTGCAGAGAGTCTTTCTCGTCTGTTGGCCGATACTTATACGCTGTACCTCAAGACGCACAATTTCCACTGGAATGTGACAGGTCCGATGTTCAATACATTGCACCTGATGTTTGAGGCGCAGTACAACGAACTTGCGCTAGCGGTAGATAGCATTGCTGAGCGGATTCGGGCGCTGGGTTTTCCCGCGCCAGGGACCTACAGTGCCTACGCCAAGCTCAGTTCAATTGAAGAGACTGAGGGCGTTCCCACGGCCGAAGAAATGATTAAGCTGCTGGTTGAGGGCCAGGAGGCCGTGGCTCGAACGGCACGAGAGGCCTTTCCTGCGGTCGATGCGGCCAACGATGAGCCCACAGCTGACCTGCTGACCCAGCGCTTGCAAGTGCACGAGAAAACAGCTTGGATGCTGCGGAGTCTCCTGCAGTAGCGGGTAAACCGTGTCCGGCTTGAAACCGTTGTTTGCCCTAGTGGTCTGTCAACGCTAGAAATTCGGGTTGGCGATGACAGTGAAATAGAGCGGTAGTGAAATAGTCGCAAGTCTTTACGTCAAA
>JBCBOC010000748.1:0-2320 GCA_039821475.1 Cyanobacteria bacterium J06632_22
AAGCTCGCTTCTGTCTACCCTAAAACTAAGCTTTGACGCTGCACTAGGGGGAGGGCGGCCTAAACTCGGGACAGGTGGCGTCCAAAGCCACCACTTTGTTGAACAGGGGAGAGGTGGTTTGGCGGCAGGTTTGGCCCTGCAGCCCCTGGCAGTTCGCGCAGATAGGACGCACAGTGTCCTGCAGGGGATCGTGCGATCGCACATTGACCAAATCGCCCGGGGCCACCCCCTGAATGACCAGCTTGTCTCCCTGCCACTGGGCCGTTACGAGCCCAGTCTCCGCAAACCCTCGCCAGCGAGGGTCCACAGTCACATCGGCGGGCAGCGTCAAGGTAATGTCTGACTGGGTGGAGGGGGCGCTCAACTCGCCTTCATAGATCGCCGAGTCCGGCGGGGGCATCGGCTGCGGATGCCGCCAGAACTGGGTATCTAGGGGCAGCTTTAGGGTTTGCTGTGGCGTCGGCAGATGCAGCTTATAGCGCGTTTGTAGCGTTTCCAGGTTAGCCAGTGCCGCTAGGTTTGTCGGATCACCGTGCTGCAAAATCACATGGCGAGGCTTCAGGTTGTGGATGATTTGCGTCGTGCTGGCACCATCGCAATGGTCCGTGAGCCGGTAGGTTTCGAGCTGCACCGTACCCGAAGCGGTAGCATTTTTGATGGCGTCTAGCCAGTCGTAAGGGACCGGCCGATCGGACTCCGGGCCAGGATGCTCTGCCTGCCAGACCGCCAGGTTTCCCGCTGCCAGCCCCGTTTCTAGCAAGAATACTGTCCAAGTGGCGGTGGCATCCTGACAATAGGTCATGGGTGGCGTCGCCGGGTGCACCAGAAAAATCGCCGGCTCATCCCGGGCTAACGCCTCAGTCAGCTCGGCCCGATCTGACAGCCGCCTGACGTGGGGGAACACCCGATCATCCCAAAACACCGACTGGTTCTGGGCAAAATTCTGCACCGGCAGCGACAGGGCCTCAGGCATCGCCAGGTAAGCATCGCAGCCCTTGGCAACAATGGGATCTACCCAAATCGTCACCGGGTAACCCGCCGTATGATAATGACTGCGCAACAGCATGAGTAGCTCTTGCCCCAGCCCCAAAGTCGGCACCGGAAAGACCACCCGAGACCGTCCGCCCACATCTAGCAAATGCCGCAGCCGAGCCGTTAGGTCATTCTCCTGACGACGACGATGGGGATAGCGCTGGGCCCCGTAAGTACCATCGACAATCAGCACATCGGGCTCCAAACCGCGCAGTGCCATTAACGGCAACCCCTCCACCAAACGCATAGCAGAGAGAAAACAATCCCCTAGGTGCAGCACCCGATAGCATTCAGTCGGGTTTTGATAGGTCAGCAGCGTTGCAGCTGCACCCGGTAGGTGCCCCGCAGGCCAGAGCTCTACAGTGAGCCGATCGGAGAGTGGTGCGATCGCAGCGGCTTGCTGTACAGATAGGCGAGGCGGGATCACAACCGGCATCCGCCAAGGCAAGCCTTCGGCAATGTTATGGGCAGAGACTTCAGCCTCAGGCCAGTTTAATGACACCAGCATAGCCGTCGCCAGACTGGTGTAAATCGGCAAGTCTGGCAGGTGATGGCGCAACGCTAACAAGCCACGCGCATGATCGGCATGGGCATGACTACAAACGACTGCATCCCAAGGCTCATCCAACAGCAATGGTGATACATCATCCAGGCCACAATCCAACAAGATCCGGTGCGCCCCAATTTCAATCCCCAGGCACACCCCCTCATCGCGGTGACCCACCGCGTAGGGAATGCAGGATAGCGTCGTCACAGACCGTTACCGAAACAAAAAAAGCAGCATCTCAATCTGGGCCATGTCCAAAACGTCATTGTCCCCGAAGAACGGTGCAGACGTTCGGCTGGACATCGCTCAAGCGCCCGTACCGCTAGTGGGCAGAACCGTTGCCATGGTAGTCATCAGAATCATAAAAGCCATTCTGTGTACCAAAGAACAGGCAGGCCACAATAAAGACACCGGCCAATACCGGCAGAATCGATTGAATATCCATAGCAGAGCATCAGGGGAGAAGACTATAGCTCTGATCGTAGCAATTTACTTTTGAGACGCAATCAGGATGTGTCTAAAGCTCAATGTCTGTTACGTTCTGAAATATATAGCGCTCGCCACTTTGCTTCTAAGACAATGGCCCAATAAGCGTATTTTCTTCCAGGATTAACCCAGCGCACCGTGTTGGGCCAAGCGCTGAGGACAGTTCTGACTGTGAAACCATTTGTATGGTGCCAAGTGGCCCGCAACCACGCACAAACGTTTGTGGCGGTTGCTATAGAAGCTTGGGAATTGTCC
>JBCBOC010000799.1:0-1955 GCA_039821475.1 Cyanobacteria bacterium J06632_22
AGTCTGGGTTTGGTGGTTCCGATCGAGGCTTATCCAAGGGGACCTGTACCCACCATGGCTAACCACATTGAACGGGTTCAGCAGGCTGAAGAGCTTGGATTTGCCGCTGTTTGGTTACGAGATGTCCCGTTTAACGATCCTTCCTTTGGAGACGCCGGCCAGACCTATGATCCCTTTGTTTATCTGGGGCTACTAGCGGGTAGCACCCAACGAATTGCCCTGGGTGTTGCCAGTGTGATTTTACCGTTGCGGCATCCAGCCCACGTGGCTAAGGCGGCCGCGACTGTCGATGTACTGGCTGGGGGGCGACTGATTCTGGGGGTGGCATCGGGGGATCGGCCAGTGGAGTATCCGGCGATGAATCGACCTTTTTCAGATCGAGGAGAAACATTTCGAGAGAGCTTTGCTTACATCCGGCAGATGGGCCAAAAGTCACCCACTTTTCAAAATGGGCTGGGTTGTCTGACGGGTGAAATCGATATGTTGCCCAAACCGGTAGCTGGGAAGCTGCCGCTCCTGATTACGGGTAGCAGTCAACAGGATCCTGAGTGGATTGCGCGAAATGGTGATGGTTGGATAACCTATCCACGCCATGCGATGACTCAGGCGCGAATCCTTCAAGATTGGCGAGCACGGGTTGGTGCTGCTGGCGGTTTTGATAAGCCGGTCATGCAGCCGCTCTACGTGGATCTGAGCCCAGATCCGACGACGCCACCGCAACCGATTCATTTGGGGTTGCGGCTGGGCGTGAATCATTTGCGGACTTATCTAAAATCACTTGAACAAATTGGCATTAACCATGTGGCACTGAATTTGCGATTTAACCAGGTGGATCTTGTGACAACGCTGAAGCGTTTAGCCGATGATGTTTTGCCAGACTTTACTTGACCGATTGAAACTTGACTGATTGAGGACACTAGAACAATGCTTAAAACAATTTTGATTACCGGATCCACGGATGGCATTGGATTGGAGACGGCTAAGATGTTGGTTGCGCGAGGGCATCGGGTCCTACTGCATGGGCGTAATCCGACAAAACTGAAAACCGTAGAAAGAACGCTGGCAGCATTGCCGGGTAAAGGCGATTTTGAAAGCTATGTGGCAGATTTTTCGGATATGGCTAACGTGGCGTCCCTGGCTCAGGCGGTCAGTGAACGTCACGCGAGGTTGGATGTCTTGATCAATAATGCCGGGGTTTACCATGCTTCACGAGGGACAACGGCAGCTGGGCTGGATGTACGCTTTGCCGTGAATGCGATCGCACCTTATTTACTCACCAACCGTCTCTTGCCGCTGTTGAGTTCCTCGGGCCGAGTTATCAACCTTTCCTCTGCGGCCCAGTCCCCGGTCAGCTTACAGGCACTGACCGGGCAAGTCGGCCTATCCGAGGGGGCAGCCTATGCCCAAAGTAAACTGGCCCTGACCATGTGGTCTTGCAACTTAGGGAATGCGCTAATGGAAAAGGGTCCCTTTATCATTGCGGTGAACCCAGGTTCGTTGTTGGGCAGCAAGATGGTAAAAGAGGCCTTTGGTATTGTGGGTGGCGATATCCGCATTGGGGCAGAAATTCTGGTTCGAGCAGCTTTAGCAGATGAATTTGCCGCTGCGTCTGGCCAGTATTTTGACAATGATTCAGGGCAGTTTGCTGCACCTCATCCCGATGCCCTAAATGCCCAAAAGGTTCAAGCAGTCATACGCACTATCGAAACGATTTTGGCAGATGTTCGTGGCTAATGGGGACGCTCAAGGGGAGCCTAGCATGGTGGCCGCCGGGCAATCTAGATTCAGGCCCATAGCGCTAAAGCATTCTCTGGCAACGCCATAGGACAGATGCGATACAGATTTAATTTGGCGTGCCGATTTGAACTTGACCGTCGGCAATCCGCACAGGATAGACCGGAATTGATACCGTTTCATCATCCAGACAAATACCCGTCTTCAAGTTGAAGTTTTGC
>JBCBOC010000012.1:0-17024 GCA_039821475.1 Cyanobacteria bacterium J06632_22
CAGGCCTCTATCTCTCGAAGCTGCGGACTCGGATATTTTTTGTGGGCATTATTGCCGTGAGTGTGATGGGTAACATCCTACGCAATACCATCTTGACCTTTTTCCATGGGAATCAGATGGATGCAGCGTTCCATTGGCTCCACGATAGTTGGGGGGGCGACCTATACTCAGCTGCAATGTTGGGGTCGTTGGTGGTGCTGGTGCAGCTTTTGCAGCGCTATGTCCCTGAGACGATTAATCTACGTCCGGCAACGGATGGTTTCGCTGCTGTTCCTGACGCTGAGCAGGGGCCTGCTGGCTCTCATCGTCCTACCCGGCCTCCGCTCGACTTCTAATTTGACCTCCAGAGACCAGCCTTACCATGACAACTACACCGCACGTATCCCATAAAAGCCGGGTTGCTCTGGTGGTGGTGGTCGTTCTGACGGCATTTATCGCCGTGACGACCCTGCCAGATTATCTCTCGGGGGGGTGGCCCTGGACGAATTCGCCAGAATCGCCTCACCTCAAGGCGCTACGGGACGTTCGTGATGAGGGTATTGCACTACCTGGATGGCAGGCGATTTTCTATGAAAAGGCGGACTTTGGTGGCGATCAGTGGATAGTGCAGCAGTTTACTAAGCAAGCGGCGGCAGGAAATGCTGCTGCCGCATCAGTGGCGCTAGAGGACCAGATTGTGCTGTTGCTCCGGCCCCAAGGGACCGATGCAGATCAGCCTGAGGTGGAGTGGATCGACATCATGGGGGCGCAGCGGTGGACGGTAGATTCTCAGCAGCGCCTTCGGATTGCTACGGCAGGTGGTCCTGTCACGGTCGCATTTGCAAGGGCTTGGAACGATCAGCAGACCTATGCGATCGCACAGTGGTATGCCTGGTCTGGCGGCGGTCACCCTTCTCCTGGTCGTTGGTTTTGGGGTGATCAGCTTAAACAATGGCAGTTCCATGAGCGCTTATCTTGGATGGCCGTGAGTCTGTTATTGCCGGTGCCGCCGCTCAGTGCTGTTGACGGGACCCAACCACGGCTTGAGCAAGCGGTGCAGGCGATACAGGAGGCTTTACAAATCCAGATCTTCAACGCGACAGAGGTCGCCTCCTGAGTGTTTTCTCGGTTGCTCGGGAAGCTTTATTAAAAGTTCAATGACCTTTGAAGTCGTTTCCAAGGGCTGCGGTTTAACGGGGCCATCGGTTAGAGTGGCTAAAGATAATAAGGTAAGCGAATTAAGGGGTGAGTCAGTATCATTCCTGATCGTCCTGCGGCTTCTGCGAACTATGTATGTGGTTTTGGGAGAAGTGAGGGGATGTTAGGCATAACCGGATGCACTGGCCGAACTATGCTGATGTGTGTAAGGCATTACGACACTTCCAGATGTCCGCGTCTGAGTGTGGCTTGAGAGTTTTCTGGTTCCTGTCGTAGCGCGTCATTGGTGCGCATTGCGCCCCGCGCAAATAGCTCCCTATGTAGTGTGTTTCTCAGTTAACGGCTGTTAGGTTTATCACCCTGTAAGACTCTTGAGGAAGAGTCGGTTGTCAGCCACTTTGATGTTTACTGCCCTCGCTGAGGGCGCGACGTTATTGGGGCGCGATGTTAAACGTTATATTCACGCCTTCACTTAAGCTAAATTTTCAATATTTAAGCGTATTTTCACCATGCCTAGCTATCGTGCCAAGCTGTTAATCGATCGTGTGGCCCCAAAGCGATCCGTGTCCGTTTTGAACGGCCGTGTTGTGATGCGCTCCGTTGGTTTTTTAACGGCGAGTTCATTGGGTCTGCTGGGGTTAGTGCTACCGGCCTGGGCTCAGTTGCCGGGCCTGCCGCCAATGCAGGACGTGTCAGAGGATGACGCAGGAACCGCCAGTCCAGTCTTGGAGCCGCCACCACAAGACCCTCTCGACAGACTTGAGGATGGCACAGAGCCGAGTGTTGAAATTCTCCCCGGCGTTCCGCCAGAGACGCTCTATCCCGAGGTTCCCGGTGCCATCCTCCCTGAGATTGCGCCGACTTTTGATGAATATCGCTTGGGCCCTGGTGATTCTATTTTTGTCAGCGTACAGCGCTTTCCCGACCTAGCCTTTCAGGCCACCCTTGATTTTTCTGGTAACGTCATCGTGCCCATCGAAGGTGCCGTGTCCTTGGAGGGACAGACCCTCGAAGAGGCGACCAATACGCTGCGTCTAATTTACAACCGATACGTTGTGATACGAGAGGTGCAGCCAGGTTTCCAGCCTGGGAGTGTGCCACCAGATGTGACGCTGGCACTGACAGCTCAGCGCGGCGTTGAAGTCACGATTTTGGGAGAGGTTGAGCGGCCGGGTTTTTACCCACTACCTCAGCCTCGCGTGTCGACGGCACTGTTACTGGCTGGGGGGGCTACAACTACGGCCGACCTACGTAATTTAGTTGTTCAACGCCGGATTGGTGATCAGCTGGTAGAAGAAGCGGTTGACCTGTTTACGCCGCTCAAGCGAGGTAGTGCGCTCCCCGATCTGCGTCTCGAGAACGGGGATGTACTGATTGTGAATCGGCTTGACCCCAGCGATTTAGAAAACTACGACCGCAACCTGGTAGCCCGTTCCACGCTGGCGCAGCCAGAGATTACGGTGCGCGTGCTGAATTATTCTGGTGATACGGGGCAAGGGGGACGAGGCGGGGCTACGTTGGGAGGACTCAATGTGCGCAATGGAAGCACGTTTATCGATGCGGTGACCCAGTTAGGTCTCAACCCCGATCGAGCCAATCTTGGCGAGGTGGGGTTGATTCGGTTTGATCCAGAAACAGGGCAAGCCGTTACGATGACCCTAGATGCGCGAGCTGCGTTTTTTGGTGACCCAACCCAAAATCCGCAACTCGAAGATAACGACGTCATCGTGGTGGGACGTACGCTGCTGACACGTTTGACGTATGTTCTGAATACCGTCACAGCCCCCTTCCAAGATGTTTTGAGCTTCTTGTTGTTCTTTGATGGGATTTTTGACACAGACATCTTCGATTAAGGGCTGTCTGTGTGGGCAACTACTAGCGAGGGTAATACCCCAAGCGTGCGCCCCGTTCTGCTTAAGCTGGCATGAGTCTGTATTGAGGACTGAACGGGTATTTGTGATTCATTTCTGGCTCGGGTAGTCTTGTGATAAGCGCCTCGGTCTAGCCTCGGTCTATTTTGTTACCCCACTGTCGTTTAGCCTTACCGGCAAGGGACAGTCTAATACAAGCCTCAGTTATACAAAAATTATCTGACCCTCCCCTGAATGTTATGGTTTCTCCTTTTGTAAAACGCTATGCATTAGCTGTTAATCGCTACAAGTGGGCAGGGCTGGCAAGCTTTCTCGCTATTTTGGGGGCGTCGGGTGTCGTCGCCTTTCAGCCGCCACCGCCAGAGCAGTTTTATTCTGAGGTGATTTTGGCGGATAACGCACCGCTGGTGACCTTCACCGCCACTGGCCCACAGATTCAGCAGCAGGGGCAAGGCATTATCAACGAAGACCTGCTGCTCTCAGATATTTTGCTGGAGCAGGTGGCGGCACAGCTATCTCAGCGAGGGATTGCCCTGACGCCGTCACAGATTCGCCAGGATGCTCAGGTCGAGGTCGATGGCGATGAGGGTGGTCGACGGATAGCGGTTCGCTTCTTCGGTGATGACCCGGAAACGACCGAAACGGTGGTTTCCATTCTGTTCCCTGGCATGATTGAGCTGAGCCGGGCCACCAATAAAGCGCGCCTGCAATCGATTATTGACGCCCTTAATGAGCGATTGCCGAGCATCGAGGGGGAGCTTCGTCTGGCTGAGCAAGAACTAGAAGCCTACGATCGCCAAGAGGGTCCTGCTATTCAGGCAGCTCTGGACGGTACGGTCTTGGGCGGTATCACCGGTAGTCAACAGCAGTTTCAACAAAATCTTATTGAACTGGCTGGGATTGAGGCGCAGATGCAGAGTCTGCAGCAGCAGTTAGGACTTACGCCGGATCAGGCCTATGCCGCCTCGGCACTCAGTGCCGATCCCATTATTGCTAACCTCAGAGCGCAGATTTATGAGGCCGAAACGCAGGTTAATCTGCTGATTAATTCTGGCTACCGCGAGGAGCATCCGGCGGTCCAGGAACTCCTGCGTAGCCTCGGGGCCTACAACGGTTTGCTGGGCTCTCGGGCTGAGGAAGTCATTAGCGGTGGTGGACAAGGACGGGCGATTCCCAGCGGTCGCCAGGTTCGCCGGGATAGCAGCTTGGATCCGGCGCGGGCAGCGTTGGCCAACCAGTTGGTGGGGCTAGACACACAGCGTAAGGCTATTTTGCAGCAGCAGCGGGTCCTGCAGCAAACAGCTCAGCAGCTCACGCAGCAGTTCGCTGTTCTTCCGAACAAACAGCTTGAGCGAGAGCGTTTAGCCTACGACGTAGCCCTGAAACGGTCGCTCTACGATCAAATTCAGGCGCGCATTGTAGATGCTGAGGCTGCTGAAGCGGAGACCGTGAGTAGCCTGGACCTCGTCACACCACCGGCAACGGTAACGGCTGAGCCAGAAACCCCTAATCCGGTCGTGGTGCTGTTGGCCGGGGGCCTGATTGGTCTGGTTGCGGGGGGCGGTATCATCTTCCTGTTAGATATGTTAGATGGAACCATTCGCACGTCCGACGACCTGGAAGGAATTTTGCGAGAGCAGGATATTCCGGTTCTGGCTGCGATTCCGCCAATTCGTATGCGTCCGGCGAAGGCCGCACCGATTTTGGTACAGGCCGATACTCAATATCAGGAAAGCTACGAGCGGTTTCTCAGTAAGCTGCGGTTGGTGGCGACGGACAATGGCAGTGCCATTGGTCCTCGGGTGGTCCTGATGACCAGCACCCGAGATAATGAAGGGAAAAGCGTTAATGCCTACAATCTCGCGATTTCAGCGGCCCGTGCGGGGCGTCGAACGCTGTTAGTTGAGGCCGATCTACGCTCTCCGTCTAAGGTCCAATATTTGGGATTACAGACGGATCCTCAGGTTCTGATGGAGCCCCTGCGCTATTACGGTGGGCAGCTGGGTGAGAATGTTCAGATGGTGCCCTTCGTCGAAAATTTGTATGTAGCGGCTAGTCCGGGGCCTCAACGCCAGGCGGCAGGTATCCTCGAATCGAGCGAAATGCGGCGGTTTCTTGAGGATGCTAAAGGGCGCTTTGATATGGTAGTGCTCGATACGCCCTCGTTGAGCCGGTGTGACGATGCGCTGCTACTAGAATCCCAAACAGATGGCATCATCTTGGTGACCCGGCCTGGTGTTACCGAGAAGGCCATTTTGACTACCGCGTTGGAAGACTTGGAAATCAACGAGGAAGTGACGCTGTTGGGGGCGGTCATCAATGAGTCTGACAATGCCTTTGGGCTGGGCGGCGATGATGATGATGATCTCGAGGATGACCTCGCTGAAGATGACCTAATCCTAGAGCGGGAGCTCAGTCAGGTTCCAGTGGGGCCTGTTGACTTTTAGGCTGCGTGGTTGAGCGTGCTGATGGTCGACTGAGTTAAGGTCACTGAGTCAGGTGTGGGTCTGTCAAGTCTCATTGCGTCAGTGGTCTCATCTGCGCCAAAGCCTGAGAGTATAATGAATACGATAAATTCGGCCTGCCAATCGGTAGGCCGAATCTGTAGCAGCCCCGAGTCCATTAAGGCCCTAGATCCGTTAAGGCAAAGTGGCGACGTCCTAGGCTCTGTGCCAGTCAGGATCGTCATACGCCATGTCTTAATCGATGGGGCGCTAGCTATATTTCAATGCGCCATAGAACACAGCGTTAACAATGACCATTTACTACTACGCCATTGCCAGTCAGCGCTTTTTGCTGGAGGAAGAACCGTTCGAGGAGGTGCTGAAGGAGCGAAAGCGGCACTATCAAGAGCAGGAGAAGGTCTCTGATTTCTGGTTTATTCTGAATCCAGCGTTTCTGGAGTCTCCTGATCTGGCTGACGTGAAGGCGAGTTGTCCTCAACCGGCGGCGGCAATTGTTTCAACTGATAAACGGTTTATCACGTGGCTCAAGCTTCGTCTAGAATATGTGGCGACTGGTGAGTTTGCCTTACCGCTGTCAGGGGTGAGCGATCCGTTGGCTTCCCTGGCACCCGTCACTTAACTCTGCCCTTTAGCCCCTAGGAAAAGCTGCATGACCGGATTAGGCCGAGCCGGACGATCGCTGTTTGCATGGAATCGTTACTGTGGCCGGTGGGCAGTTTTGGTCACGGCAGGGCTAGGCCTTTTCTCTGGCCTAGGTCCTGCGATCGCACAGTCCTTTCCCCCCTGCCCGGGGCCGGCTGCCGGAGAATACTTGCTATTGGCGCGCGGGAATACAGCTGCTGAACGCGAGCGGATTGCTGCAGCGCTACCCGCAGCCAATCCTGTACTCGTGTGCCGGTATCGTGACGAAGTCGTCGTCCGAGCTGGGGGATTCGAAAACCTTGAGGCGGCAAATTCTTGGGCGCTCTATCTGCGCGATATCGAAGGTGTTGAAACTGTGGTGGCCCAGCCGGCAGAAACGACTGCGCCCAGCGCCACCGGCGCATATCAGCCACAAGCTCTAGCTGCGGGTTATGCGGTGCTAGTGGACTATGACAATCAGCCCACCGTCGCCGCCCTTGCAACGACGGCGCTTAATCAACCGGTGGGGCTCGCAGTGTATCGTCAGCGACCCTACCTTTTAGCGGCCCATACTGCAGATGCCGAAGCGGCGGCGGCTGTCCTACAGCAGCTCGCCGCTTCGGATCTCAACGCTATCTTGGTGGAAAGCCAGCAGGTTGTCCGTCTCCTGGAGGCTGTCGCTGTTGACTAAGACGTTGACTAAGACCATTCAACTGAAACAACTAATAGGTCGGTGCTGCCAGCAGGCCGATGGCACAGCCCAACATTGAGCCTGCAATCACCTGTACGGGCGTATGACCAAGTAACTCTTTGAGCTTATCTTCGTGGAGTTCGTGCTCACTAAACAGCTCATCTACAATTTGGTTGAGCACTTTGGCTTGTTTCCCGGCTGCCTGACGGACACCGGCTGCGTCATACATGACAATGACAGCAAACACTGATGTCACCGCAAAGGCCGGACTTGCCCACCCCAAGGTTTGCCCTACGCCCATGGCCAGAGCGGTGACCAGGGCCGAGTGAGAGCTGGGCATGCCGCCAGTTTCAAAGAGCACTCTGAAGTTAATTTTGCCGTGGTAGATCAGCTCAATAATCAGCTTGAGGAGCTGAGCACTGACGCAGGCAATGAGAGACACGATCAGGATGTGATTCTGAAAAATCTCGCTGATGTTTTGCATAGCTGGGTGAGTCTGGGGCTAAGTGAGGCTGGACCTAGTGAGTCCGAGCGGTAATGTAATCGGCCAAGGCCAACAGCGGCTGTCGGGCCTCACTGAAGTCGGTGAGTTCTGCCTTGGCAGCCTGAATCAATTGTGCGGCCTGCTGCTTTGAGGCCTCTAGCCCGAGCAAGCTGGGGTAGGTGGCTTTCTGTGCAGCTTCATCCTTACCAATAGACTTACCGAGTTCGGCCTGAGTGGAGGTGATGTCTAACACATCGTCCACAATTTGAAATGCAAGGCCAATATTTTGGGCATAACGAGTTAAACAGGCTAACTCTGCATCGCCTGCTCCAGCTAGGAGCGCGCCTGACACGACCGAAACCTCTAGCAGTGCTGCGGTCTTATGCCTGTGGATAAAGTTTAGCGTCTCTAGATTGACATCGGGCTTGCCTTCGGAATCGAGATCAACAATCTGTCCGCCGACCAGGCCTGCCGCCCCCACGGCTTTGCCTAGGCGCTGGATGACCTGTAGAATCCGCGCTGCGGGAACGTTTTGGGTGTGGGCTGCAATGAACTCAAAAGCGTAGGCGAGGAGTGCATCCCCGGCGAGGATGGCGACGTCTTCGCCATAGACTTTATGGTTGGTTAGTCGACCCCGTCGATAGTCGTCATTGTCCATGGACGGCAGGTCATCGTGGATCAGCGACATGGTGTGGACCATTTCCAAAGCACAGGCCGTAGGCATCGCTATGGCGGGAGGGCCGCCTGCTAGCTCACAGGTAGCTAAACACAAAATCGGCCGCAGACGTTTACCTCCCGCGAGCAACGAGTAGCGCATGGCCTCGTAAATTTTCTCGGGATAAACCACAGCAATGGATTGCTCCAAAGCGGCCTCGACCTGCTGGCGTTGGGCCGTGAGGTAGGCGTTGAAGTCAAACTGTGCGAAGTCGAAAGTGGGGGCTGTGCTGGGGCCAGCGGACTCGGTCATGACCATGGGGGGTTACTGAATTTCTTCTTCCACAATATTGAATCGGCGGCAGTAGCTCAAGACAGTATTTTTGAGCAGCATGGCTACGGTCATGGGACCGACGCCTCCCGGGACGGGTGTGATAGCCCCAGCATGAGGTTCTACGGCGGCAAAATCGACATCACCCACGAGTTTGGATTTGCCATTGGGCAAGGCAATGCGGTTAATGCCGACATCTAAAACAATGGCACCGGGTTTAATCCAGTCCGGTGTGAGGAGCTTAGGTTGGCCGACGGCCGCGACGACAATATCGGCATTGCGAGTGATCTCAGGGAGGTTTTGAGATCGCGAATGAGCCATTGTCACGGTGGCGTTGGCGGCGAGTAACATCAGCGCCATGGGCTTCCCAACCAAAATACTGCGACCCAGGATGACGGCTTGTTTCCCCTCGGGCGCAAGGCTGTAAGCTGTCAGCAGTTCCATCATGCCAGCGGGGGTGCAGCTGCGGAGGCCGGGTTCTCCCCGTAGTAATCGACCTAGATTAATGGGATGTAGGCCGTCGACATCCTTGTCAGGGTCGATTTGGTTGAGCAGCGTGACAGCGTCTAAATGTGAGGGTAACGGGAGTTGAATGAGAATTCCGTCGACCCGATCATCTTGGTTGAGTGCAGCAATCAGCTCGCTGAGTTCAGCGGCTGTCGTCTGCGCAGGGAGGTGTTTACCATAGGAGACGATGCCCACTCGTGCGCAGGCACGTTCTTTATTGCGCACATAGGCGGCGCTGGCCGGGTTGTCACCCACCATTACAACCGCGAGGCCGGGTGCTCGCCCGTACTGGGGTTGTAATTTGCGGATGCGCTCTGTCAGGCGGTTTTGAACTGATTCGGCAAGGGACTTGCCATCCAAACGCTGAGCCATAGGGAAGGATTACTAGGAGCGGCTGTCATTCAGATTACCAAAGCAGCTTCCCCTTACTGAAGCGAGCACTCAGGCAAATGTGTACCCTCGCTATAGTGTCCGTTGTGTCCAGGTTGGTTTGGGACTATAGCCGTCCCCATTGGCGTTAGAACACCGTCTCATGTGATGCCCTTAGGCCTACAGTGAAATGGCCTAAACAGCAGACTGAGATAGCCTAGGCGGGCAGCCTTGTCCTCATGGATCTGACGGCTACACGATGTCCTAAAGCGTTTGTATGGGCGCTGTCTACAGGAGACTTTTTTGATGGGGTTGACTCAGCACCAAACCCGATGCCAGCTGCGCCATTTTGGGGCTGGGGCCTTCGGCTGTTTCCTGATGGCGGGTGTGCTGGCCTGTGCACCGGTTCCTGACGCCGTGGCTCCGGCCTCTGTGCCCACGCAGCAGGCTGAGCCTGCGCGCAATATTTCGCTGCCGTCATTGCCCTTTGGTCAGCGAATGGCTTCTATTGAGGCTCTTAGTCAGCGCCAGGGAGAATCCGTCACGGTGGCCGGGGACGTCCGTCGGCAAGTGCCCCTAGTGGCAGGGCAGCTCTATCAGCTCCAGGACAATACGGGGAGTGTCTGGGTGGTTGTGGCTGACGGCAACAACACGACGGAGGCCAGTGCGATCGTTGGCAGTCGTGTGACGGTTCAGGGCACTGTCCTCTACGAAGAGATTCAGATTAACGGCAGTAACCTGAGCGAATACTACATTCAGGCAGATCGGGTGCAAATCGAGCCAGCGCCGACAAATTGACGTTTTGAACTCGCGAGCGAGAATTGATATTGGGCATCCTAGGGACAGAGATTTTTGTGTCCTGCCATGACCCACTCCGTTTCTCTGTCTTCAGAAGACTTTCCTCGACCGCATTCTACAGAGCTGGCCCTTAAGGGCCGCTACACCTTAAAGGAGACCCTGGGTGTGCGCTTGGGTCGGCGGACCCTGTTGGGCTATGACCATGCCCACAATGTCCCTGTCATCGTGAAGTATCTCTGTGCTGACGACCCGATACATCCGTCAGATAGTGCGCGATTTGAGCGGGAGGTGCAGCTACTGCGCCAGCTTGACCATGGCGCGATTCCAGCTTACGTTGACGACTTTAGCGTCGATACCGATACCCATAAGGGTCGCCTGCTGGTGCAATCGTTTATTCCAGGGCACTCCTTATTTAGTCAAATTCGCCAGGGCCGTCGCTTCACAGAGCACGAGCTGAAGCGTATGGCAGGGCAGGTGCTGACAATTTTGCAATATTTGCACCAGCATCAGATTATTCATCGGGACATTAAACCCAGCAACTTAGTTTTATCTTCTGCGAATGATGGTGGCCTGGGAACGCTTTATTTAGTGGACTTTGGTCTCGTCCAGATGGATGTGAAACTCGAAGAAATGGTGATTTCCGGCACCGATGGCTATCGTCCGCCCGAGCAGCTCGGTGACCAAGCGACGCCGGCTTCGGATCTCTATGCGTTAGGAATGACGCTGATTCATTTGGCGACGGGTCGACACCCCAATGAATTACCACATCGTGGGTTGAAAGTCTTGTTTGCACAGGAATTGGGGCACTTGAGCCGCCCATTTAAGCATTGGCTGCGTTGGCTCACGGAACCTCGGCAAACGAAGCGTCCCCAGTCCGCGACTGAGGCGCTGGCGGTTTTGCGGGATGTGGAGCAAGTCTTTGCGAAACGATTGAGTGCCAGACGGCTGGGGCAGGCGATTGCGCAAAAGGCCAGATCCCCGTGGCAGTTTCTCGAAACGGCCAAACCCCAGGGCACCCAGGTACAGCTTCAGGACAATGGCAGAACGCTAGAGGTGATTATTCCGGCGTCACGCTTTCGCGGCATGGATCAGGGGATTTGGAGGACCGTACGCAGTAGTGTCGTTGGTCTGGTTGGTCTGAGTGCTGTTGGGCTCGCTTTGGCCCTGTTGGCGGATATTGCGGTTGAGGCAATGAATATTGCCTATGGGTGGAGTGTCGTTGCGATCGCACTTCTTTTCGGCCTATTTCTGGTGGCCGCCAATACGATGACCCTATGGCGGAGTTTATCGAGTCTGCTGTCTCGCTTCCGCCGTCGGGTTCACATTCAGCTAGAGCAAGATATTTTGCTGGTGGGCTATGCCTCGCCGTTACAGCCCATGCAGTATATGGTCAATGCCTACCGCCAAGACGTGTTCGACATTGACCTGCGTCCGGATAAGACTCGGCTACATCTGTTTTTGATGCGTAACCGTACCTGTAGTGGCCAGCTCAACTACACCCTGTCGGCCCAGGAACTGGGGCTTAAGCCCTCAGAAATGCACTGGCTCAACGACCTACTGCATGTTTGGCTAAAGCGAACGAGTCCTACGTTTTAAGTTGTTGGATGTGACACGAACAATACGAATATAAACGGTCCGCGCCGAGGATATCTTCGTACGAAAGCTGTAGAGAAGCTATCCTCGTGTGACCGCTCAACCTGTCAGTCTCATGCTCTGCGTCTACGTTTACGCAGCGCCGCTGCGCTTACCCCCAATAGCCCTGTAACAAAGGCAGGCTCAGGGACAGCTTCAGGTTCTGGCGTTGGAGGATGCGCTTCAAACTGGAATACTGGAGTGCCATTCCTTGCATTTTGGAGATTGGCTGTGGGGGAGTCCGGATTGCCGAATAGTGTTTGGGCACCAGTAATGCCAAAGCTAAAATCTACTCTCCGCCCTCCCAACGGGAAGCCGTCGTGAACGTAGTCAACGAGCAAAGTGCCACCCTGGTAAACAAAGGGTGTCTGAAACGCAATCAGCGGACCAAATGGATTTGGCCTGCCGCCGCCTGTCCAATCTCCAGTATCAATTGTCAAAGGGCCAGACCGGACGTTGACGGCATCTGCGCCTATGTTGTCTGCAAAAGTTGTCGATAACGTACCGGCAGCGCTAGTGGATGTACTCAGGGTAATTGAGTAATCATTGACGACTTGCGCAGGCAGCTCACTTTGGGTTCTGTCAAGTCGAAAGGTCAGCCCTGTAATTTGGTCGCCAACGTTCAACCCGAGAAGGGATTGGTCTAATGCAACTTGAATTCTCTCGGTGGCTAGCCCCAGTGAGGCAGTCTCCGAGTTGTTGCCTTCGGATGTAGCCAAGAAGTCGGGCACCACGAAGAACGATGCGGCCATTGCCGTACTCGTAGACGTGGCAAGCGTAGAGCCAACTGTCAATAAGCTCAAAAAGAGCGTTTGTGTTTTCATAATTTTTGTACTGGCCTTTAAATCTTGTGTTGTCCGACAAATCTTTAACTGGCAGTACACGCGCTGATTCCGTGCTTCTGAGCTTATCTGATATGTTCAAGCTGCTTCGTGTGTATTTGATGAGTCAATCAGGATGCGCAAAGTATTTTTGATGAACAGCCGCGTAACTTTTTACACGAGGCTCTACGTATAGCCGCCGTGCACAGGCTTTCGTGCCCGACGGTGAGTCATTTTGCTACAGCACCGTTTACTTGACGCCTAACTGTGTAACGGACTTATGGAAAGTAAAGCTAATAAAAAAGGGAGGCCATGGGCCTCCCTTGAGTATGTTTCGTTGGCCACGAAAGCGATAACGGATAAATTTGCTAGCTCAGCGCTTCGAGGTAGTCGCGGACCCGGTTGCGACGCTTAGGCTGGCGCAGCTTTTGTAGGGCCTTAGACTCGATTTGGCGAACGCGTTCGCGAGACAGCTCTAGGGTGCGGCCAATCTCAGCCAGGGAGTAGGGCACACCATCACCCAGTCCAAAGCGCAGGCGGATGACTTCTTGCTCCCGGGTGGTGAGGTCAGCCAGCAGCTGTTGTAGGTCGCGACGTAAAGAGTCGCGGGTGACTAACTCTTCTGGAGAGAGATCTTCCGTCTCAATCAGATCGCCCAGCTCTGTATCGCGCTCTTTGCCCACCTTGGTTTCTAAAGAGACCGAACGGGGAACTCGCAACAGTACTTCGCGCACCTGGGGCGCTGTCATATTCAGCTCCTTAGCAATATCGTCCACCGTGGCCGTACGACCTTTGGTTTGAGAGATTTTGCGCTGAGCTTTTTTGATTTTGTTGAGTTTTTCAGTGATGTGGACCGGTAGGCGAATGGTACGGCTTTGGGTGGCAATGGCACGGGTAATGCCCTGACGAATCCACCAGTAGGCGTAGGTGCTGAAGCGATAGCCCTTAGTGGGGTCAAACTTCTCTACGGCTCGTTCTAGGCCTAAGGTTCCTTCTTGGATCAAGTCCAACAGCTCTAGGCCACGATTCTGGTATTTCTTCGCAACCGATACCACCAGGCGCAGGTTAGCCTTAATCATGTGGTCTTTGGCACGTAGGCCCTCAGCTTGAGCTTCAACCAGTTCTTCAACAGAAATGCCTACCAACTCTGCCCACCGTTGCTTGCCCTGGGAGAGACTTGGCTTGAGGTCAGCCAGTTCAACATTGGCAGTTTGTGCCCAGCGTTCTAGAGAGGGACGATGGCCCAGTTTAGCGGTCAGCTGATCCTTCGTGGTGAGTAACTTGACATAGGTGGCTAAGATGCCGGCTTCGGCCTCTGCTGCTGCATTGCGCAGGTCTAGCAGGTGCATATAACGCTGCACGAGCTGTGCTTCCGCGACTTCCTCATCGCGGTCCAGCAGGCGGACCCGACCGATTTCTTGTAGATAAAGCCGGACTAAGTCAGTTGTACGTCTGGCACGGGGCGAAGTGTCGGCCTTGGCAGGGGCTGTTTCATCGCCATCTTGGTCGGCCACCATCAGAGATTCGATATCCAGATCGCTCGGCTCGCTAGCCGTAGAGGGATCCTGATTCTTGTTATTAGTATCGGTGGGGTTCATATAGGACGTGGCTTCCATAATGATGGCGATTAGCGTCAGCAGTAGCAGAGACCGGTGGCTCCGATAGGGATAGTGTGCCCGCCAGAGAAAAAGGCGCAACAGATAAACCTGTCTGGAGATCGATGTCTAGATTAAAAAAAGCGTAAGCAGTCAACCGTAAAAACCGATAGATGCTCGCTGGTTAGCACCTCTGTGGGGTCTAGCAGGGCTTGTGCCAGAACCTCCGTCAGTGTAAAGCGATGGGAAGACAGCCTCGGTGATACACATCAGTCCACAAAAGCGATCTACATCACGACTGCACGTGATTCCTGATCAAAATCTGAAATCTTGGGTCTTCCGTTCACGTCACGCAGTTGTTGAATCGGCTGCTTGAGGGTGTCCCATGGATTGAGACGGCGCAGCTGTCAATGCGCTATACAACGGGGTCCGATGGTGTGCGGCCTAGCGTTATGGCTATATGTCACTGATACCAGGGGAGTTATACCAACCCTGTTGAGACTATTCCGGGTTTTTGACTGGCACACGTGACAGCTCATGTGAGTGCTCTGTACGTCTCATCGAGCGGGCGCTTTTGGTAAGGGCTGAGTCCATAACAACCCCAGGACGGCCCCTAGCGAATCACCTTAGCAATGTGGCGCGGTAAGATCTGACTAACTCTCGTCAATCACAGCTTTACGGTCTAGCAGCAACAAATCCCGGAGCTGTTCGGTATCCAGCTCTGTTAGCCACTGCTCCCCAGCGCCGACAACCTGCTCAGCCAGAGCCTTTTTGCTGTTGATCATGTCGTTGATGCGTTCTTCTAGGGTGCCGCTGCACACAAACTTGTGCACCTGCACATTGCGCGTTTGGCCAATGCGAAAGGCTCGGTCAGTGGCCTGATTTTCTACGGCGGGATTCCACCAGCGGTCAAAGTGGAACACATGGTTCGCACGGGTCAGGTTGAGGCCCACACCGCCAGCTTTGAGGGAGAGGATAAAGAGTTTGGGTCCGTTGGGATCCTGCTGAAAGCGGTCTACCATGTCCTCTCGTGCATTTTTTGAGGTGCTGCCGTAAAGGAACATCGTCTGGGGGTCCAGGTTGGCGGTGAGATGGGCTTGCAGCAGTTTGCCCCATTCCGCAAATTGCGTGAAAATCAGCGCCCGATCGCCTTCTGAAATGACTTCTTCGAGCATTTCGTGCAGTCGCTGCAGCTTGGCGGAGCGCCGGGGTTTACCCAGTTCTTTTTGCTTGAGGAACTGGGCGGGATGGTTGCAAATTTGCTTGAGTTTGACCAGTAGGCCCAAGATCAGCCCGCGTCGTTGCACGCCTTCGGCTTCGTCGATAGTGGCCAGGGCTTCGTCAACGGTCTTTTGGTAGAGCCGTCCCTGTTCTGAAGACAGGCCGCAGAAGACGTTCATTTCCTGTTTTTCGGGCAGGTCTTGAATGATAGAACGATCAGTTTTGAGGCGTCGTAGGATAAAGGGCTGTACGAGTCCCCGTAGTGTTTTAAGGGAGGCTGTGTCGCCGTAGCGTTCGATGGGGGTGGCAAAGCGGCGCTGGAAGAAATTTTTGGGTCCCAGGTAATTCGGATTGAGAAAATCCATGATTGACCATAGTTCCGTCAGGCGGTTCTCGACTGGGGTGCCGGTCAGGGCAATACGAAACTCGCTTTCTAGCTCTCGAACGGCCTGGGATTGCTTGGCATCGGCGTTTTTGATGTTCTGCGCTTCGTCTAAGACCAACCCGCGCCAGGTGATCTTCTTGAGATCTTTGAGGTCTCGGGCTACCAGGGCGTAACTGGTGATAATGAGGTGGGTTTTTTGGGTCGCGGCCACGAGATCGCGGCCTTTGGGGCGTTTGTCGCCGTGGTACATCAGCGTTTTGAGGTCGGGGCCGAATCGATGCACTTCCCGCTCCCAGTTGGTTAGCACGGAGGTAGGGCAGATCAGCAACACGGGACCCGCTAGGGCCTCTTCTTCGCGCAATTTGAGTAAGAACGCAATCAGCTGCACGGTTTTGCCCAAACCCATGTCGTCCGCGAGGCAAGCGCCCATGCCCCACTGTTCTAGAAAGGAGAGCCAGGAGACGCCCCTGGCCTGGTAAGGTCGGAGCTGACCTTCGAAGCCTTCAGGTTCTTCAACCTCTGTGAGGGACTGGTTGCCGGTGGTCAGCGTGGTGATCAGTTCCTTGAGCTTGCCCGAGGTTTTGAAGTCGACGACGGGCAGCTTGTCGATCAGTTGGGTATCGCCAGTGCTGATGCGGATCAAATCTTCGATGGATAGGCGATTGCTCTTTTTACGGTTCTCAAAGAAGCCTTGGGCGGCGCGGACATCCTGGGGACGCAGCTCGACCCACTGACCGTTGACTTCTACTAGGGGTGTTTGCTGGGCGATCAGGGCCTGAAATTCCTCTTCTGTGACCGATTCACCGCCGAGGGAGAGTTCCCAGTTGAAATTCAGCAGGCTTTGTAGGCCAACGCGCTGTTTTTTGGAGGGTTCAACGACTTGTACGCGCAGGCCTAGACGGTTGGTTTCGCCGCTATCGCTCAGATTTTCTGGTAGTTCTACACCAAAACCGTTGTCCAACAGGCGGTTGGAGGTGACCTTGATGAATTCGTAGGCTTGCACGGGGTCCAGTTGGCAAGTGCTGGGGCACTGTTGAGTTAGGGAGTCTTTGATTGGGGGGTACAGGCGTGCGGCCCGGCCCAGGCCCCCTAGTAGCGTTTCTTGGGGGGCTTCGACAGTGCGATCTCGATATTCGAACTGGTCTACGGCATGCTGCCAAATGGTCTCAGCGCTGACTTTGTAGGTTTCGTTGTCCAATCCCTGTAGGGCGTAGTGCAGCGTCCAGTCGAGCTGACCAGATGGGGGCGGCTCTAGCACAAAGCATGTGCGGAGTTGGTTGAGCGCGTCCCCTTCGACATTTTGCAGTGGCGTGGTCCAAGTGTTGAGCGCATCATTGAGCCGGACTAGCCCGGTGGGTTGAGACTCAAAGTGATTGGATTTTCCGTTGGGCGGTGCTGCTAGCGCATTGACCCATTCGCGCAGGGGTAACTCTTTGGTGAGG
>JBCBOC010000762.1:0-2221 GCA_039821475.1 Cyanobacteria bacterium J06632_22
CCCGTTTAATGCGTCTGCCGAGACGGCGAAACATCGGTTTAGGGCCAAAGCCTGTGCCAATAGAGAAACTTGGCGTGACAAAGCTGCCATTCAAGGAGTCAATGTCTGCCGGATCAATGTCTGCCGGGTCGATATCTGCTGGATCAATATCTTCTGGATCACTCACATCATCAGCACTGATGGCTTCGGCCAATAGTTGTTGCCACTCATCTGAGCTAACCGGACGCTCTTCGATAGGCGGTTGCACCACAATCGACTGTTGATCGTCGCTCGGGGGAGGAGCACCTGCCACAGTGCCGAGACTGAGCTCCCAAGGGTTGTCGATAGTCGCCCCCGAGACTCCCCGATTGGATGAAGGGACGCGGCTGTTCTTAACCGGGGCATCGTTGTTGTAGGCCACCGTTGCCATGACCCGCTTGATGGTGTTTTGAGCGCTGGCCACTTCTGCCTGAGTATGCGCCCTGCGATCAACAATTAAGTTGCCTTTCGCATCTTTGGCATTCCATAGAGCATCGCCCTCTAGTTCAGCAATTTGTCGATGGGCCTCTTGATTCGGGAAAATCACCACCCGCTCATTCAAGCCCATTGTGCTAGTGCGAATCTTCAGCCCAGGGGTGTTGAGACCATCGGCCTCGGAGGTGATCATAATCATATTGAGCTGATTGGGGCGGAGGGTGACCGAGCGTTCTTCGTCAATGTCGTAGGTGGTGCCCTCGACCTCAATTTGCGTCACATCCGTCGCAGAAACCTCGATTGCACCTGCACCGGGATTAAACCGCAGTGTCGTGCGATAGGCCGAAAACTCTTCTAGGGTGTCACCCACCATGCGATAGTCTTGGCTCAGTTTGGTAGTGTAAGAACTAAACACATTTTCCGGCTCAAGGGTTCTAAAGATTTTGATCGAAGACAGGGCATCGTTGCCGATCTGACTTTCTCTCATGGCTGGCACGTTTTTGATGAGGTCCTCAATCTCTTCTTCTCGTTTACCGTCCGCCACCCGGTAGTTAAAATGCTTAAATAAGGTCACCCCAGTATCTGGACCTAGGCGAATGGAGGAGGCAATATCATTGAGATTTTGAAAGATGCCAAAGCGTCTGTGTTCACCCGAGACCACGTTCGCACTATCGGAAAAAATCCAGGTTCTGCCGTGGTAGGCTCCATGCTCATACAGGGCCACTTCCCCTGGCGATAGCTCGCCCACCTGGCCTTCATTTTCGGCAAATTTAACCGCGCGGACAAACACAGCACGGCGCTCTTTTTGTTGAGTCCAGCTAAAGGTTCTGCCGTCGACCAGTTCTAACCATTCGTTCTGGGCCTGGTTAGTCAGCGAAAACTCATCGGAAAGACTATCTGAATCGTCAATAAACAGAGGTACTGGCGCTTGCACCGGCGATAGGATAAAGCGATCACTCTCCTGGTCAGTCCCTGGCAGTAGCTGCAGCCGAGCCTGTTGTAAGTTGTAGTGAAATTTGAACAGCCCGTTTGAAAACTGCTGGGGCACAGTGGTGAGGCTCACCTTACCCGCATGTAAGAATAGACCATTCGGCGCTTTGATAATCCACTTGCCGGTAAAGGGCTCACCAACGGAGGACCAAATACGAATCGACTTTGGAAAGGTCTTGAGCCGGGATCGGCGCATATCGGGCAGGTCGGCATAGCACTTTTGGGCCGTGCCCTTATAGTTATCGTTCTGGTACAGGGTGACGCCGGTATTGTTGGCCACTCGCAACTGCTTGAAGCTGCTAGAAAAGTGGGCTAGATCGTCAACATTTTGATTAAGAATAACGGCGGCATTATCAGCCGCCACCAGCTCAACTTCACCCGGGCGCAGGGGCGGATTTACCGGAGGAACCAAGGCTTTGACCTGGGCCGCGCTGAGTGCCGTGTGGTAAGTGCGCAGATCTTCGTATTGGGCAGCGGGGGTATGCCGGGTGTAATGGCCAAGTTTTGTCGCCACGCTACCCAGAATATTGGCCACGCCTGTTTTCGAGGTCCCCGTCGCGACTTGGGAGCCGTCGAAGTATAGTCTGATGGTTTTCCCGGCTCGAACAATGGCAACATGATGCCATTTTTGGTCGTTTAAGCTGGGCAGGCTTTGGCTCTGAGCTCGCGCATAGTTTTTGCCCCGACTATCTTCATCGACTTCAAAGAATAGAATGCTTCCTTTCTCCTGAAGCCGCAACGAAAACCAATTCCCGTGACCACCCACATTGCGGTTACC
>JBCBOC010000688.1:0-2715 GCA_039821475.1 Cyanobacteria bacterium J06632_22
ATCCACTGGTGTGGTCTCACCGGGAATTGGTTAAGCCCAACCCAGATATTGAACCCAAGTATTTAGATGTACGCGGTGTCCCGTTGGGGATTTTGCCCAATTGGCATGCGGCCTCGGGAGAGCTGGGGCTGACCCCTGGCGATGTGGTCCTTCTTACGAGCGATGGCATCACGGAGGCCAGCATCGATGGCACCGGGGATGCGGCAGCGATGTTGAAGCAAGAAGGGCTCTGGGAGCTGTTGCGATCGCAACCCTTGGAGCTTGACCTCGACCAGCTCTTGGAAACCCTGCATACGCCTGACGGCGAGCAAGAAGATGACCAAACAATTTTGTCCCTGGAGGTCGGCTAAGCGATGAAAACAGAACTGACCATTCCCAGTGATTTGAAGTTCTTGCATGTGGTAGAGAACTGGCTGTTAGAGTCACTCAGAACTGAGCTCGGCGAAGACATTGACTGGCAAGCCGTCGAAAAGCGGCTGCGGCTGGTGGTGGTGGAGGTGTATTCCAACATTGTCCGCCATGCCCACCAAGGCAAACCCGAAACGCCTGTGCTGATTCGCATTGGCCTAAAGGACCAAAATCTTTCCCTGGAGGTCTGGGATGAGGGGCATGGCTTTGACCTGGAGGAATACGCCACACCCCAGCCCAACGACTTTCAAGAGGGCGGTTACGGCTGGCTGATCTTGCATCGCATTATGGACCGGGTGGAGTACCAGCTCCAGGTCAACGGCAAACAAAACTGCCTACGACTTGAGAAAGATTTGGCGCTGACGACGGACTCGTGATCTGTCAACGGTATGTCAATACAGCGTTTCCCTAAATAGCTGCTTGACCTTTAGCCAGGCATCTGCAGCCGCTTCGGGGCGGTAGCTGGCGCGGCGATCGCAAAAGAAGCCATGCCCGGCCCACTCGTATTCAAAAATGTCAGCATCGGTATTGGCCTGCTGTAGTGCCTGGGTCACCTGGGCGACATCGTCCGGGGGGATCAGGTGATCCGCTTGCCCAAAGAAGACGTAGAGCTTGCCGGTGATGTTTGGGGTGCGAGTCAGGGTGGGGGCGCCGTCGCCAAAGCTGGTGTTAGGGATGCCCGCCCCGTAAAAGGCCGCAACGGCGGCCGTGTCCGGCATCGTGGCAGAAAGATAGGCCACATGGCCGCCAAAGCAAAAGCCAATGGTGCCTACCCCACCCGGTTTGGCCTGGGGCAGGCTGCGGGCATGGTCAATGGCCGCCTGAATGTCGCTAATCAATTCGTCACTACGGGTCTTGACTTTGTAGTGGCGACCCAGGGTAACCGCAGCATCGTCGTAGCCCACTTCAAAATTTTGCACCTGCCGGTGGTACAGGTGAGGTGAGATCGCAATGTACCCTTCTCTCGCAATCCGTTCAGTGACATCGCGAATGTGGGCATTGACGCCAAAAATTTCTTGCAGTACCACCACGACGGGATACGGTCCCGGGCCGTTGGGCACCGCCCGGTAGGCCAGAATATCGGTCTCGCCGCTGCGCAGGGTAACTGTTTCGGTGTTGAGCGGCTGGTCAGGATGTAGGGGCATAGGGCAATAAAAATCGTTTCTATTTATGTAACTGTCCGAAATTACCCGGATGTATCAAGAATTATTGAGTATGCCAGTTTGCTGGAAATTGTCACACACAGTTTGCGATTTCCTGTCTATTCTCTATGTAGAGACGGGTAGCTTACAGGCACGGCCTAGATTCAGCGAAACCAGACCTCGAGACAAGACCTATGGTGCAGTTCCACATCCAGACCGACAGCGAGATTCCGGCATCGACGCAGCTTTACGATCAGATCCAGTTTGCGATCGCATCGCGCCAATATCCCCCCGGCTATCGTCTGCCCAGCACCCGTCAGCTGGCCATGCAAACGGGTCTGCACCGCAACACCATTAGCAAGGTTTACCGCCAGCTCGAAGACATTGGTATTGTCGAAGCCCAGCCGGGCTCCGGTATTTACGTGCGCAGCCAAAGCACCCACGAAATTGCCAAGCCCCGCTCTCCGCTGCTTGAAAAGTTTCCCAAGGCCCAGGAACTGGTAGAAAACAGCCTGGACGAACTGCTACGCCAGGGTTGCTCGCTGCACCAGGCCCGTGACCTGTTTCTGTCTGAAATTGACTGGCGACTGCGCTGCAGCGCCCGCGTCCTGGTCACCACCCCTCGTCAGGATATTGGCGCAGGGGAGCTGATGGTGCGCGAGCTAGAGCAGGCCCTACGAATCCCGGTTCAGCTCGTTCCCTTAGAGGAGCTAGAGGATGTGCTGTCCCAAACCCGTTCTGGTACCGTTGTCACCAGCCGTTACTTTTTGAACGAGGCCGAAGCCATTGCTGCGCCCAAGTCGGTGCGTGTCATTCCCATCGATATCTACGACTATGCCGAGGAAATGGGCATTCTCAAAGATCTCCCCAAGGACACCTGCCTCGGCCTCGTCAGCCTCAGCTCTGGCATTATCCGTGCGGCGGAGGTGTTGGCCTACAGTCTAAGGGGTGATGACATTTTGGTGATGACCGCCCAAACGGACGATACGCAGAAGCTGTCGGCAGTGGTACGCAGCGCTCAAACCATTGCGGCGTTGGATAAGGCGAGCTTCCCGGCGATTAAGGAAGCCTTACAGACTGCACGGGAAGACATTATTCGTCCGCCCAAAATCATCTGTTGCGAAAACTATATCGGCGAGAAGTCGATTGAAATTTTGAAGCGAGA
>JBCBOC010000411.1:0-4498 GCA_039821475.1 Cyanobacteria bacterium J06632_22
CGTTCTAGCTCGTTGGGCTGCACCACCAGTCGCTGCACAATGCCGGGGGCGACGGTGGCCCCAATCACGTTCACGGCCACATAGCCGAGAATAATACTAATCAGCAAACGGGAACTGCGGGGCCGGACGGGTACCTTGGGCACATAGGCGTATCGGTTGCGGCCAATCATCACCACCCATTCCAGCAACCCACGAAAGGTGGTGTCCCAAAATAGGGTGCGCCATAACAGAATTGCCGCCAGCACCAGGGCCAGTATGCTCAGCCCCGTATTCACCGGCAGAGAGACGGCAACATCGGTGTAGCTGGCCCCAACGGTCACCCCACGGGGAGAATACAGCAGCTCATAGCGGGCAATCCAGTTGTCCAGGGCGGTGGTCAGCAGTAGCCCACCCGAGAGACCAAACAGGTGCCGCCGCTGCTCTGGCGAAAAGCCAAGAAACCGCCCTTGGCTGAGGCTGTTGCCCGCCAATAGGTAGACCAGCGCCACCAGGGTAAGGGTAAAGAGCAACAGCCCCGAAATCCAAAATTCCACCAGCTCTAAAATGGGCAGACGAAAAATATAGAAGCTGATGTCGTTGTTAAACAGCGGGTCGTTCAGGTTAAACAGCGTTGGGTTGAGTGCGGGTAACACCCTAGACCACTGAGACGACAGCACCAGGCCAAAGCTCAGGCTAATGACAATGGTGCTGAGGTAGCCCAACAGCAGCGGATACAGCAAAAAGGCAATGGCCCCCACCAGCAGAACGGCCCCCAGCCACGGTAGCGCTAGTACTTGCTGGGCAATTTGCCAGCCGGTACGAAAGTTGAGCCATAGGGGCAGGGCCGGGAGCGCCGCACCGGTGTCCTGGGTGTGCCAGCGGGTGACGGCCAGCTGCCCGTGGTACAGCAGTAGCACCAACACCAGTACGGCCAGCCCCACGGCCAGGGGCAACAGTCCCGATAGCCCAATGCCGATCCGACGATTGCTGGGGTTGGGCAAAATGCAGTTGTCATCGACGCTGAGCCGCTTGGCCCGCAGTAGGTTAGTCAGGGTAAAGCCAAAGCTGCCCAAGAGCCCTAATCCGCCCAGCCCCAGCTGGGTCTGCAGCCGCAACCAAAAGGCCTTGAGGTAGCCAACGGACTCGAACCACAGTCCTTCGGCAATGAAGTAGGTGAGGATGTCAAAGCTGAGCAGGAGGGTTGCGATCGCAATCCCCCATTTCCAGACATTCACTTTTGTCGGCGTTAGCGCCGCTGCCTTTGCCATGATCCGTCGTTCCTAGTCTGAGCGTAAGGCTATCGTAGTCCGGCTCGGTGTGTCAGTGCCGTTTACCGTCATGTTACGGATGGCAGTCCGTCAATCGGCCCAAGTCTGCAAAAACCTGAAACTTTGAACAGGATGGGGCACTCGTAATATTCAACACGGGTTGCCCAAGCGCACCGTTCATATCCAGAAGATTTCACGGTATCCAAAAGGGTTTATCAACATGACTAACATTAACCTTCTCAACGCAAACGGCGTTTGGACAGTGGTCACGCCTTGCCAGGTGTACAAGTTTCCGTCCTACGAACTCGCCCAAAACTTCTACGCCTCTTTGCTCAGTAACCTGGCTTAAGGCGCTGAGTGGTGTGTCACAGGGAGTGTCATCACACCGGTTATGTGCCCATGCCTTCTAGGGTTTTCATAACGCCATTGAAAAACTTTTCCCCCAGGGTAAGGCCCAAGACACCGCAGCCGAACATTGCGAGCGCACCAATGCCCATTTGCACGCCCGTCACGTCTTGAATCGGCATATCTGAAAACCAGAAAGGAATCGCCACCAAGAATGCACCCAGTGCGCTGCCGCCCGAAAAGCGCATCAGACGCGGAACGGCGAAACCACGGTTGCTTGTCGCAGTAGGCTTTGTAGGGTCTGTCATGGTTAGTTGCGGGGCCCATTAGGGGCCAGAAAGGCAAGTTGGATAGCAAGTTGGAAGAACGGTTTTAGGGTAACGCAAGACGCCCTAACCGACGCCACGCCAACGACGGACCGATAACTGGCCTAGGCGATAAAACGCCAGCCTGCACGACTGCCAACGGCCTAATCCGACAGCGTAAACCCAGCGGGGCAGGGGAAAGGCGCATCAGCCATAGCAGGCAGTGGCGGTAGTTCAATCCTTGGCGGCGGCTCTGGTGAATAGGGCCCCTCGCAAACCTGGGCCATGCTAAATGAGCTGCCATCATCCAACGCCACAATCCACACAAAACCGGCATAGGTCGTGCCGGACGAGTCTTTTGGTGAGGCCACATTGCGCACGGCCAACTCGTTGAGCAGCGTCACTTGAAGCTGGTGGGCAGCAATCTCCTCAGCAATGCCCAGATCTAGGGCCGCGACGCTGTCGCTAAACTGTTCATTTTCCAAAAAGTAAGCTTGCTGGGACCGGTTGAGGGAGCCCACATAGGTTTTACCTTCATTGGCTTCAAGTTGATCAGCATGGTGGTCAACCTGGTTAACCCAAAAGGGCAGGGCGATCGCCAACAGTATGGGCACCCCAAAGACGCCCACAGCTGTAATGCAGCCGCAGCCACTTAAAATCCACACCCAGACGGGCAACCCCTTTGAGGTGCGACCTTCGCCAGGCTGCTCGCCAGATGGTTGAAAGTTACCCATAGAGTTGCGTTGCACATTGCGCGTCCAGTATATCGGACATCTGTCATCGCCAAGATAGCGCTCAGCCTTTCAGAAACGCTCATTTGCTGAGACAGTGATAAGGGTCCATTTTGGCCCCCAATCCCGCACGCTTACTAGACGCAATCAGGATACGAACGATGACGAAGACAATATGGGTTTACCCCGGGCAAGGCTCCCAATCCATCGGCATGGGCGCAGACCTAGCCGACAATGCGCTGGCCCAAGCCCGCTTCGCGGCAGCCGAGTCCCTACTGGGCTGGTCGGTCCTGGACGTGTGCCAGAGCGAAGACGATAAGGTGTCGAACACGCTTTACACTCAGCCTTGTCTCTATGTCATTGAAAGTATTCTGACGGACCTCCTCAAGGAAAAGGGGCAGCAGCCGGACGCGGTGGCAGGCCATAGCCTCGGCGAATACTCCGCCCTCTATGCCGCAGGGGTATTTGATTTCGCGGCTGGGGTCAAGCTGGTCAAGCGACGGGCAGAACTCATGTCGCAAGCCGCAGACGGGGCCATGGCCGCGCTGATGGGCTTTAACCGCGATGAGCTAGACGCCAAACTGGCCGAAACCGACGGGGCCGTGCTGGCCAACGACAATAACCCGGGTCAGGTAGTGATTTCTGGAGAGCCCGCCGCCGTCGAAACGGTGATGAATAGTATCAAGACCAAGCGCGCCGTAAAGCTCAACGTTAGTGGCGCCTTCCACTCGCCCCTCATGGCCGATGCGGCCCAAGACTTTGACGCCGTCCTGGCGGGGGTTGAGTTCAAGACCGCCCAAGTGCCCGTGCTATCTAACGTGGACCCCACCCCCAGCACCGAGGGCGAAACGCTGAAGCGGCGACTGACCCAACAAATGACGGGCTCCGTCCGCTGGCGGGAGATTTCCTTGAGTCTGCCAGATCAGGACATTGCCACAGTGGTTGAAGTGGGGCCTGGCAAGGTACTTACTGGACTAATCAAGCGTACCGTTAAGACGCTGACGCTAAAGAATATCGGCACCCTTGAGCAAATCACCGCAGCCTAGGTCGCGGCAACGCTAAAAATTTCGATTGAGACCAGCGAATAGTGCCTCGCGAATAGAATTGGGCCTACAGTCCTGAACGGTTAAAGCACTCGCGCTATCTCACTATTCGCTGTTTCGCGCTCCCCCGCCGACCCTAACTTCTAGAGTTGACCGACCACCAGCTATGACACAAGCGCGTGAGCCCTGGATTAGTCTGCAGCTTTACCATCTGTTCAAGTGGACGGTGGTCAACCCTATGCTGCGGCTCTACTTTCGCGGGCAGGTCCACGGCATAGAAAACGTCCCCCAAGAGGGGCCGCTGATTGTGGTGGCGAATCACGCCAGCGACTTTGACCCGCCGATTGTCTCCTGCGCGGTGCGCCGTCCGGTGTCATACATGGCTAAGGAAGAGCTGTTTAAGGTGCCTGTTTTAGCCCCAGCCATCCGGGCCTACGGGGCCTACCCCGTAAAACGAGGCAGCGCCGACCGCAGCGCCATCCGCGCAGCCCTACAGCAGCTTGAGAACGGCTGGGCCGTGGGAGTCTTTCTCCAGGGGACACGCACCTCAGATGGGCGTATCTCCAGCCCTAAACTGGGGGCTGCACTGATTGCAGCCAAAGCCCAGGTACCCCTTTTGCCGCTTTGCCTGTGGGGCACCCATCGGATCTTGCCCAAGGGCGCTAAACTCCCTAAGCCTCTTCCAGTGACCATTCGCATCGGTCAGGTGATCCAGCCGCCAAGCTCCAGCAAAAAAGAACAGCTCCAAGCGGTCACCGAGCAGTGCACCGAGGCCATTCACCAACTCCATAATATAGGACGTTAGTGATCGATTAGCCACGCGTCAC
>JBCBOC010000554.1:0-3473 GCA_039821475.1 Cyanobacteria bacterium J06632_22
CTATCGTGGCGACCGCAGGTATCTTGGATGACCTCTACCAGCGGCTGTAGGGTTTGGGAGAAATATTTGCTGTGTAGACCGGCCTGGGGATTGGCCACACTATTGAGGGTACGGGTTACGGTGCTGTCAATTTCCTGTCCATAGTCCGGGGTAGAGAACGCCAGAAAATCGGAACATTGGGTACCGGCTACATCGATGATTTGGAGGTATTGCCCCTGACTCACGGCATAGGCGACTGCCGTGCCAGGGGGGATGCGGTATTCTGCTACCACCTTACCTAGGGACGGTGGGATATCGGTGTAGGCGGGCGGCGAGAGGCGGGCGGTCATGGCGAGCATTCCTGGGGATGAAGGCCTACCCGCAGCAGGACGATTTGCTGACCGACGGCGGCACGTCGTTGGCGGGGTTCTCGTCAAAGAAATTGAGCGGTTTGAGTTTGAAGCCGATGGTGCCGACCGGCATGACGGGCCAGTCTTCGGCTCGGGGGGAGTGGTTGTGGGCAAAGGTGTACCACACCACCAGATCGGTATTCTCGACAGAGCGATTGGCCTGGGTCCAGGCGGGCAGACCATCGCCGCCGGGGTGTTGGTTAGGGTAGTCGCCCGCGGGGAATTTCTCCTCCGGGGCATAGGGCGTCACCCAAAGATGTTGTGTCATGTAGGTGGCGCGATGGGTGACGCTGGCGTCGGGGCGAGCCATGGGCCAGGTGTTCTCCCCCGGCATCAGCTTGTAGGCGGTGGGGTAGCCCATGGCGTTGGTTTTGCTGGGGTTAACAATTTTCCAGTAGCGCCCCTTCATGGGGTCAATCAGGCGCTGGGCAGTTTGTTCGGTAGGGAGGAGGGTCGATTTGGCATAAAAGGCGTTGCCGTAGGGGTTATGTTCGTCTGCTTCAGGGACGATATCCACCTCATAAACAGAATTCTCCAGTCCATCCACGGTCATGTCCATGCGCACGTTGAAGACATGCTGGTGAATCGGTGCATTGAGCTGCGGAGCGACGAGGGTTCCGTACTTGGGACGTTCTCCGGGCAGGGCAGCAGCAGTGCTGACAATTCCGGTGAGCTTCACTTCATATTGAACGGTGCCGTCCTGGTAAAAGTACCAGTAAAAGCCGTACTCGTAGTTACCCACGGTAGCAATGAAGGAGATAACCAATCGACGAGAACGCCGCACTTCGGTTTGTTCCGTGCGCCAATCCACATGCTTCCAGAGGATGCCAAAGTCTTCTTCATGGAGACAAATGGCATTTTCAATTTGGGCGACTTCACCGTGGGAGTCGGTGATGAAGGCGTCGAAGTAGTGAATCACCCCGAGGCAGTCGCAACCCAGGGTAAGGGCGTTGGCCAAGGCGCCAATGCCGTATTCGCCCACGTCAAAGGCATTTTTACGGTAGTGATTGGGTCTTGGGTCACCGTAGGGCACGGTCATTTCGGCGAGGGAGGCGCGATAAAAGATGGGGCGGTCCACCTCACCGTCGGTGTAGGAGACGTTGTACAGCACCAGTCCTTCACGGGGGGTAAAGCCCACCCGAATTTTCCACTTTTGCCAGCTAATGTGGTGCCCTTCTACCGTAAAGCTGGGGCCTTCGGGCTGAACAATATCTAAGGGTTTGAGGTCTTGACGGTAGTGTTTGACGTACTCGGGGGTGTAGTTCCCATCCTGTGGGGGGAGAGGCACCACCCCATAGTCCTCGACCCGAAGGACCTCCATTTTATTTAGGTCGACCACGGGGATAACGCCCTCTATGGGACGGGCATAGCCGTTGTCAGTGGGGTTGGCCTTGACCCAGCAAAGGGCCCGGGAGAGCCGCACCCCCTCTTCGTCTGGGATGCCGTAGTGCCCAGCTGACCAGGGATCAACCATGACTAGATCTGGATCGGTAATGCCACGCTTGGCAATGGCAGCTTGAAAATCGGCACTGGCTTTGACCGCGGCCTCGCACTTAACAAACTCATCTAGCATGATCGGCGGCTGCACGCCTGGCCGGTGCTGCCAGAGTTTGACTGTGCCTGCGGTCAACGACACCACAACCTCGTAGGTTTTGGCCGTTTCGTTATCCAGCAGGATGAGAAAGGCTTCACGCTCAAGCGCATCGCCGGGCTGAAAGGCCAGCACGGTGGCTTTATCGGGCTCGTTGAGCGTCACCGTCGCAAAGCGAGTGGTTGACCCCAGGGACCGTTGCGATCGCACAATGGCTACCGCCGCCCGAATCTCATCCGGGGACAGCGGCTCTAGGGGATGGGTCGCAGTCGTTGTTAAAACAGAACGGTCTTGGGCAAGGGTCATCGGTGCAGCTCCCGAGTCTTTGCAGTGGCGTTGTAGCAGTGGTGTTGTAGCAGTAGCGTTGTTGCTGTTGTGGCTAAGGAGGCGCAGCCCCCCTAGCTTGGTTTTATGGGGTAGCCAGGGCGGGTTCCTTAACGGCGGTAGCGGCCTCGACCTCCGCCAACAAACTTTCTGCCAGTCGCTGTTTCTCCGCTGGATCCATCTTTTTAATTTCGTTGTGTAGCATGCGCTCGTTGACGCTCTGGTTCCAGTAGTCCAGACTGTCAAAACCCAACAGCGCCGACTTGCCCACAAATTGTCGCAAAATCTCGTTCGTGGGCCCCATCACCCATCCGGCTTTGCCGTCCCGCAGGTAGCGCTCCACTTCCATGTCTTTCTTGAAGCCGGAACCGCCACAGGCATGCAGCATTTTGTCACACACCTGGGCCACATTTTTGGCGGCCGAGAATTTGATTTGCCAGTACCAGTGCAGATAGGCCGAGCGGGGCAGGGCCGCAATATCTTGGTGGAGCGACCAGTCGCAGCCGTTGGTGAGCTGGTCCATGAGCTGTCCCATGGAAAAGGTATACATGCGGCAGGCGCTAGTGTCGATAATGGCCTCGCCAAAGTAGTCTTGAATGGTGGGATAGTCGGCCACGCGCAACCCCACATCCACATGCTTTTTGTGGGTCACGTGTCGCTTAGCAATGTCGATGGCCCCCAAAGCAATCCCATTCCAGCAGGCGGAAGAACACAGCAGGAAAAAGGGATCGACAATCTCATCGTTGGAGGCCGTGCCATCCCCTTTTGGCCCCACCATCCGCTCAGTGGGAATGGTTACCCCGTCGACTTTCAGCGTGCCGGACTGATTTCCCCGCAGCCCCAGCGCATCCCATTTATGGGGTTCGGCCTGCACCTCGCTGCCGTAGATGAGGAAGCAGGACAGGTCAGAATAGTCTCCTGAGAAATCGGGGCTGGTGGTTTGCACTATATACCAATCGGCAAACCCTGCCGAGGTGGTCCACGAGGCCCGTTTGAATACCTGCCATCCATCCGCAGTGCGCTCTGATTTTGAGGAGATGGGGTACCAAAAGTGAGATCCCGTTTCGGGGTCAGAGTAGGATAGCGTCCCGATCTGGACGTTGCTGTCGAGCTGCATTAGTAAAGACTGGAGTTCGGGGTTGTTGTGGGCCCGAAACAGTGCTGCCGCC
>JBCBOC010000165.1:0-7168 GCA_039821475.1 Cyanobacteria bacterium J06632_22
CCAGGCTGCCGTCTCACGGGCGGGCATGTACCGGAATCTAGCCTATCTGCTGACGCTAGGGTTGCTCGGTGCCGCTGCACTTTGGACCATTGCCTACCTGCGACGGTCACGACAGCAAACCGTCAGCGTGCTCGAAAGTATCACGGATGCCTTTGTGGCCCTCGACCAAAACTGGAAAATCACCTACGCCAACCCCCAGGCTGCGGACATTCTCAAACAAGATTTGAAGTTTCTGTTAGGCAAAGACTTCTGGCAAACTTTCCCGGCAACACTGGGCTCCCGCTATGCCCAGCAATATCGGCAAGCAGTTGCCGAGCAAACGGTCGCAGGCTTTGAGACCTATTACGAGTCCACGGAACGCTGGCTACAGATTCGGGCCTACCCCGGACGGGAAGGTCTATCGCTATTCCTACAAGATGTTACCGAGCGTAAGCAGGCAGAAGAACAGCTCAAGCAGCTTAACCGTGACCTAGACGTCCGTGTTCAGGACCGCACCTCTCGCCTGGAACGGGCCATGGAAACCGCCGAAGCTGCTCGCGTTCGAGCGGAGGATGCTAACCGGTCTAAGAGCGAATTCTTAGCCAACATGAGTCATGAATTACGGACACCGCTCAACGCCATCATCGGCTACAGCGAAATGCTCGAAGAAGACGCCGAAGACGGCGGCCAAGATGACTACATTCCTGATCTACGCAAAATTCAGGGCTCGGGCAAGCACCTGCTGGGGCTGATCAACTCTGTCTTGGATCTCTCCAAGATTGAGGCAGGTCGGATGGAGCTCTACCTAGAGGACTTCTCAGTTAAGCAACTTGTCGAGAACATTGCCGATACCATTCAACCGCTGGCACAAAAGAGTGGGAATCATTTGTCGGTGTACTGTCCCAACGACATTGGCACGCTCCATGCTGACCAAACCAAGCTGCGACAAAGCCTGTTTAACCTGTTAAGTAACGCCTGTAAGTTCACCGAAAACGGTGACGTCTCCTTAACCGTGGAACAAATTACCGCCCCTGACGACGATATGGCTGAGGGGGATTGGCTTCGCTTCACGGTCACGGATACTGGCATCGGCATGACGATAGAGCAGCAGAAAAAAGTATTCAATGCCTTTGCCCAAGCGGACTCCTCCACCACGAGAAAGTTTGGTGGCACGGGGTTGGGCCTCACCATTACCCGACAGTTCCTCCAGATGATGGGGGGTACGGTAGCCGTCGATAGTGACTACGGCGAAGGTACCACCTTTACAGTTGAATTGCCTCGCCGAACAACCGCCCAAACGCCGCCTGGAACAGATCCGTTTTACGCGCAGTCATCCCAACAGGATGCCGATGCCGTCTTCGACACTACGCGCAAGATTGTTCTGGTGATTGACGACGATGCGGACAGCCGTGAAATTCTCCAGCGTTCGCTCACGGATGCAGGCTACAACGTTGCCTGCGCAGTCAGTGGGAAGCAGGGGTTGGCGTTGGCGCGTCAGCTTCAGCCCGATGCTATTACGCTGGACGTGATGATGCCCCAGCAGGATGGATGGTCAGTGCTCAAAGCGCTCAAGGAAGATCCAGATGTTGTGGATATTCCTGTGATTCTTCTGTCGATTGTGGATGATCGACCCTTAGGCCACAGCCTGGGCGCAGCCGACTACCTTACCAAACCCATTGACCGCCCCAGGTTACTCAATGTTCTCAGCAAGCACCTATCGACCGTCAGCTCGCCTAATATTTTGGTGGTTGAGGATGATGTTAACGCTCGGGAGATCATGGGTCGGTTTCTCACTCAGCAAGATTGGCGGGTAGACCTGGCAACCAATGGACGCGAGGCCCTGAAGCATCTAGAGCAAGCGACGCCCGATCTGATTTTGCTGGATTTGATGATGCCAGAATTAGACGGATTCGAAATGATGGAGGCCCTGCAGAGCAATCCAGACTGGGCTAAGATTCCTGTGATTGTGGTAACCGCAAAAGAACTCACCGCTAGCGAGCAGCAGCAGCTAGACGGGGTTGCCAAGATTTATCAGAAAGCCGACTTTGACCGGCAGGCGCTGCTAGCGGATGTGCGTTCTGTCGTCTCCAGTGCAGCAGAATAGCCCATCGAGAGACCGTAACCAGGGATCACAGTAAGAGGCAGACGGACACAAGGCGAGCATGGCAAAGCTGCTATTAGTAGAAGATAACGAACTGAATCGGGATATGCTCAGTCGACGGCTGCGTCGACGGGGTTACGAGGTAGAGATTGCGACAGATGGTGCTCAGGCGGTTGAGATCGCAACCGAAAGGGCCTTTGATCTCATCCTTATGGACATGAGCCTGCCGGTTATGGACGGCTGGGAAGCCACCCGCCGTCTCAAAGCCCAGGAGAGCACCCAAGCAGTCCCCATCATTGCGCTGACGGCCCATGCCATGGTGGGCGATCGAGAAAGTGCCCTGGCCGCGGGCTGCAATGACTATGACACCAAACCTGTCGAGCTAAAGCGGCTGATCAATAAGATCAAAACCTTTGTGCCTGAGACCGCAGCTCCCCCCGCCCGCCCGGCTCAGACGGCAGTCACGGCAGCGCCTACTGCTGACGCAGCACCGGTTGAAGGCACTGTTTTGGTGGTAGACGACAACGAAGACAACCGCGACATGCTCACCCGGCGCCTGCAGCGACGGGGCTACCAAGTGTCGCTAGCCGAAAGCGGCGAAGAAGCGCTCGAGCAGATGAGCAGCCGTCTACCCCGGCTGATTTTACTCGACATCATGATGCCCGGGATGGACGGCATTGAGACCCTCCAACGGATCCGAGCTGACCACTCCCGCCACCAGCTGCCGGTGATTATGGTGACAGCTAAAGCTGAAAGCAACGACATGGTGCGGGCCTTTGAGCTGGGGGCCAACGACTACATCACCAAACCCATTGACTTTGCCGTGGCTCTGGCCCGCATTCAAATGCATCTGACCACGGCGCAGGCTGCGCAACAGGCGGCAACCCCATCGCCCCCCACCGCTCCCCCACAACCCCAGCCTGCGGCAGCCGCCGCCCCAGCACCGACGCCCCCATCAACCCCGCCCAGCCCGTCGGTACCACCCAGCCCATCGATATTACCCAGCCCGCCGACATCGCCCAGACCATGGATGGCTCCAGCGGCGTTCACACCCCCGACAGAACCGCTCTTTGCTAATCGCTACCTGATCCAGGCCCCCCTGCGACAAGACATCCTCGGTCCCGTCTCTGCCGCCCAGGATCAGCACACCCAGCAACCGGTGCTGTTGCATGTCTTTAAGGCCGACCCCGGCCCCGAGAGTGAACGGCTGGCTACAGCCTTCATGCAGGAGATTGGAGAACTGTCACAGGTGCGATCGCACCTGCCCCCCCTGGACTACGGTCAGGCCCAGGGCAATTTTTACTTGGCCCACAATGTCGGCGCCCAGGGCAACAACTTTAACCGCGATCGGTTGCTCCATAGCGTACTGGCCACCCGCCAGCCTTGGCCATTAGACAACGTCATAGCCTTAATGGACAGCTTACTCAGTCAGTTGGCCCCGTTTCACGAGCAGCAGCGCCCCCATGGTGGCATCCGAGCGGACGCCTTTTTTCAATTAACGGCAACCTCGGTCACGCTGGTCGACAGCGGCTTGGGCAAGCGGGTCCTGATGCGGCTAAGCCAGCAATCTGCCGAATATCGCAAACGATTATTGGCCGAACGAGACTACTTAGCACTAGAACAGCGCATTGGCCGCTTGGTCATGAGCAGTGATTTGTATGCAGCAGGTCTCGTGGGCCTACAGGCCCTCACTGGCAAGTCCTTAAGCAGCCTGACCGGACGGGGCAGCGGTATCGACTGGCAGCGCCACGTCAATGTCCCCAGCGAGGTCGCCGCTTGGTTTGACAACCTGGTCAGCGGCAACCAAATCGAGCGGTACGAACAGGCTCTAGCGGCGCGGGCCGCCCTACAATCGCTCTCCTATTCTGAAGCCGTGGTTGAATAGGGCGCGGACTGGGCCTCAGACTCCGGCTGCACCGTATCGCGAATCTCATCTTTCAGACGGGCTAGGGTCGAGTCTGTTTTGGCCTCCGAGAGAATCTGCTGCATTAACGTATTGATGCCCTGCTCACCCCAGCTACAGCCCGCTTCTAAATAGCTTCGCGCCACCTGCCCCACAATGTAGGTGCCATAGCCGGCTGCCGCAGCCTGAGCACTGACGGCCCCAGCATAGGCCGTAAAACCACTCGCGCTATCGAACAAGCTCCACAGCGCCGCACCGCTCTTACCAAGCCCCAAAATCAGACTACTGCCCAACTCTCCAAGGATCAGTGTTCCTGAGCTGCGGACAATCGTGCCCCACAGCTTATTGGCCTGGTGGCCCGTCATCGGTAGCCCGTACAGCTTCGCCAGATTACGGATCATCATCAGGTCCGAGGCCACCCCGCCGAGCACATCGAAAATCGCAATCGGGTTCAGCGCTACGGCTGCCGCTTTGTACTTGGCGTAGCGCCAAATCAGGGCATCAGCATCGGTCTCATGCAGTTCTGTTGTGGCCGTTGCAATCTGGGTTTCCAGACGGCCTGCCTGGTACAGCGCATTCAAAGCAATCAGCGTGGGGCCTTCAGTTTGAATGAGATCCAACAACAGCGTTTTGAGATCGTCAATGTTCGCCGGGGGCATTTCGTACTCCTCCGTCACGCGACCATCGGGCCACTCTGTTCGGACTAACAGAGGCGCAGGCTCAGCCGCCACCATCGCTATTTTATCGACCACGCGACTCTCCATCGGTCGCTGTGTTGGCGCGTCCGCTGACTCACCGGACGGAAGCTGTTCCCACAGGGACTGCAAGTTGTTATAAATGGCCTGACGATCCACATCGGGATACAAATCAGTTTTGTTGAAGACTAAAATCAACGGCTTGCGCGTGGTGTATAGCTCACACAATGCCCGATATTCTGTTTTTGTAATGTCACCGGCAACAACAAACAGAATCAGATCTGCCTGCCGAGCCACCGCCTGGGCCACGTTACCTCGTTCAGCGCCCTCGATCTCGTCAAGTCCTGGCGTGTCAATCAACTCCACTTTAAGCGGTTCATCGCTTTGTCCATCCTGAACCGCTGGCTGCCAATAGATCGAACGGGGCCACTGAGTCACGCCATTGAGCGGCCCGGTTTCAAGAATCTTTTCGCCCACCAAGGCATTCAACACCGCCGACTTGCCCCGACTCACTAGGCCAAACACCGCCACCCGAATCAAGGTACTGTCGAGCTTAGCCATCAGACCATTCAGCTGATCAATGCCAGCCTTAACAGCGGCCTGTCGCTTCAGGTCTTCGTTACTCAGGGGATTCAGTTTGAGCTGAGGAATGTAGCGATCGATAGCTCGCCGCAGGCTATCGCGGGCGCGAACCGAGAGGGATTCGGCGGTCGCCCCCGTCTGCTCTGTAACCTCAAGCGGGGCTTCAGCAGTCACAACAGCTAGGCCACCTCAGCGGGGGCAGCTGGCAAATGGGACAGGGCCTGGGCGACAAACGTCTGCAGCGCCGTCCCCTGCTTAACCGTCTGGAAGAGCGTTGTCAGCCGGTCCCCTAGGGCCTCAAACCGCAGCTCACGGTCTGCAACGGGCAGCAAGCTCTGCGCTTCAAAAAACTCTACTAGGGTCAAACCCGCCACGCGCGTCAGGTAAGCCGCGCTGACGCCCTGGAGCGCGCCCCCAGCCAGATAGGTGGACACGTGGGTTTTGAGGGCGCTGCCCAGCAGCTGAGTCGAGAGTTCCACCAGGCCGAGTTGCACGGTGAGTTTTGCGATCGCACCGGCCCCGGCCTTAGCCTGCGCTAGGGTCATGGGCTGGCCGTAGAGCTGACCCAAATCCATCACCAACTGCGCATTAATCGCCGCCGCTGCCAACAGGTCTAAGGTCGCCAGCGGGTTCGCAAAGGCCGTCCCGGCCGCAACCCACTGCATCTGCTCAATCATCGGCATTGCCCGCTGACGTCGCTGGGCATTCACGAGGGCGACAACGCTCAGCCTTAAGGCACTCGCCTGCCGCAGGGCCGTCGCCAGGCGCAGCCGCTCTAGATCCAAGCCATCCAGCTGGGACAATAGCTGCTCGGTCTGGGGCGCAGGCTGCTCCATGACGTCTTGCACATCGCCCGAGTCCAGGTGACGTCGCACCTTAATCGGCTTAGGCAGCGCTGCCGTCGCGACAGCCTCAATACCCAAGGCCTCAGCCCGAGACAGCATCCGATCCATCACCAGGGCTCGGTCCGTCGGCACGAGCTGATCTTGCTTGTTAAACACCAGCAGCGAAGAAAATCCATCCGCCGTTAGCGCGTGGAGCGTCTGCTGCTCCGACGCCGTCAGATCGCCCGCTGTGACCAACAGCACCAGATCGCTATCGATCGTCAGCGCTGCATCGTCCGCAAGGGACACCTCGCTAAAGGACAGGACCGCCTCGGTAGACCAGACTGCGCTCAAATGCTCGAGCAGGGCCGTTTTACCTACACCCTTGTTACCCACCAGCGTCACCGCCAGCGAATCGCGGTTTAAATTTTGAAGAATCTCGTCGCGACGCTCCTGGAGCTGCCTCAACTGCTGTTCGATCTCCGCCCCTAGGCCCCCCGATTGGGTCTCAGATGCGGATGACTCAGACAGCTCAGATCGCAGCGAGACCAACAGGTGATCGACCTTGGCCAAGGCCTGCTCCACTGCCGTTCGGTCCGCCTGTACCTGCTGCGGCAGGCCCAAGTCTAGCTGCGGCTGCTGCCGAGATTTGAACCACCACAGGCCCGAAGCGAGTGCGATCGCACCCAGCGCCAGCGACCCATCTACATGATTCACAGCATCCAACACCCATAGGGTACCTGCCAAACCCAGGCCCCCCACCAAAATCGGACGTTTCAGAATAGTTTCCACGGCAGTGATGATTTGATAGCAATACTATTGTACCGGGCACGGATTAAGAATCGAGGTGAGGATACTGCGAATGAGGTTGGGGTGAGGTGAGTGCGGAGCAAAGCGCAACCTCACCCGTAACCTGTCCTACGGATTAGAACAGTCCACCAACCGCACGACAGCCGTCGCCGCATAGTTGCGCAGCGCCTGTTCGTTGGGGAAGAACGCACTGCCCGACTCATTCAGCGGTGTGGCAATACCACAGTAAGCAGATAGGTCAGAAATCACAGCTTCTGCCCAATGACCGGTGGTA
>JBCBOC010000399.1:0-4564 GCA_039821475.1 Cyanobacteria bacterium J06632_22
CACACTGAAAGCTTGGATGCAGCCGCCTGGCGACGTGGGTGTCAGGTCTAGCAACCCTTCGATGGCTATCGCAATACTCGGAGACCCATGCCCCACGATATGCATCCATATCTCCATATATCCAGGACTAAGCCGGATCCCGAGGACGATATCGCTCCCACCAATATTTCAGAGGGTAGTAGAGCGCTGGTGCCCACAGGCTGCTCAAAATGGCTGAACTCAAGGCAACGCGTTGATGATATCGCCAGATTTGCCCCAGGGAATGGTAAGGCGAGTCGCTGAGAACCCAATGATGTAGAGTGATTTGCAGCGCGGTGACCGTTTCGGCCACGACGGCCATGCCAAACACAATGAGTGCAACGGAAATAATGTCTTCTTGGATATAGCGCTGCTTCTGTAAACGAGCTGTTAGCACACCTACAGCCACTAAACTCAGCACATGGGTAGGCTGGGGAGCCGTTAACCCATCTTGCAGTAGGCCCAAGACTAGCCCCGCCATGGCACCATCAAAAACGCTGCGCGTTACGCTCCAGGCCACCACCCAAATCAGCAACCAGTTGGGTGTGATGCCCAACAGCTCAGTGCCAGGTAAACGGGAAGGCAGGAGTAACAGGCAGACAAATACAGACAGCGCTGTAAAGGCCCAGTTCATTAGCGCTAGCTGTACATCTGAACGCTGCGGCGTAGAACGAGACGTCATGCTCAAAAAATAATAGGCTTGAAATGAATGGGCTCAGAGAGACGATCCGAAGGCTACGAATCGTCCTCATCGACGATTTGTGCTGGTGGCGCATCCACGTCCATATCAGGGCTGAACGGATGCACGGTAACCCACTCTAACGCCGTTAGTGGCGCCGCCAACTGAATGACCGCCTCGGGCGCAGGACTCTTTTCGAGGTTAATGAGCTCAACCCGTCCCACCGGCACATCCTTTGGGAAAAGCTGACTGTAGGAGGAGGAGACAATCACATCCCCTGGCTTTACATCCGGCACCTTCTCAAAAAACTCCATGACCACACGGTCATTGGCTTGCCCTCGGGCTACTCCCATGGACCGACTGCGACTTACCTTGACGCCCACTTGACTGGTCGGATCGGTCAGCAGTAAGACGCGGCTGGTCCGCGGCGAAACTGCCACAATACGCCCGACCAAGCCACCCGGACCTGACACCATGTCACCCTCTGAGACACCCGCTTCAGTGCCTTTGTTGAGGGTGAGATGGTGCCACCAATGGTCGGCGCTGCGGCCAATCACTGCCGCCCGAACGCTACCGGAGACGGCAGTATCGTCTCCAACCACCTCCCGCAGCTTCTGGTTTTGGTTTTCTAACTCAACGACCCGTTGCTGCAGTTCTAAAACGTAGGCATTTTCTAGACGCTCGGCCCGAGAAAGACCTGGCTGGAGGGGGCGCGTGATCACCTGATACGTCTCGTAAACCAATGCACCGTTGGTTTGACGCACCATCCAGGCTGTGCCCACGGTAAGGACGATTAAACCCGCTCTCAGGGCATGCCGGTCCCACCAGCGTCTGAGTGTGAACATGTAGACTCCCCCACCTATGCTTCATCCGACCCCAGTCGGGTTTATCCTCAGCACCGACCTGCTACCGGTTTACAGGTCACGCGAACGGCCACTGAAGACCCGCTCCATCTGACTGAAGTTCTCGAGCACACGCCCGGTCCCCAGCACAACACAGCTCAGTGGGTCTGCAGCAACATGGACGACAATGCCTGTCTCATGGCTGATCAGCGTATCTAAGCCGTTGAGCAAGGCACCCCCACCAGCTAGCATAATGCCCCGATCAATGATGTCAGCTGCAAGTTCAGGTGGCGTCCGCTCTAGTGTACGCTTAACCGCTTCCACAATCACAGAGAGAGGCTCAGCCATGCTTTCACGGATTTCAGCGCTCTTGACGGTCACCGTTCGAGGCAAGCCCGACAGCAGGTGCAAACCGCGCACATCCAGCATAATCTCGCTGTCTTCGGGGCCAGGGTAGGCAGAGCCGATTTTTATTTTGATCTCTTCAGCCGTGCGCTCACCAATAACCAGGTTATGGACCTTCTTCATGTATTGGGAAATGGACTCGCTCAGCTCGTCCCCTGCCACCCGAACGGATTCGCTGAGTACGGTTCCTTGCAAACTCAAAACCGCAACTTCGGTGGTGCCACCTCCAATATCCACAATCATGTTGCCTGTCGGCTCGGCTACCGGTAACCCTGCACCAATGGCAGCCGCTACAGGTTCGTCAATTAGGTAGACCATGCGAGCGCCGGCCTGAAGCGCTGCGTCCATCACCGCTCGGCGCTCTACACCAGTAACGCCACTGGGGATGCCAATCACAATACGGGGGGACACCAGGGCACGTCCTTCATGGACGCGACGGATAAAGTGCTTGAGCATCAACTCAGCCGTATCAAAGTCGGCAATGACGCCGTCCCGCAACGGCCTAAGCGCTGTAATGTTTCCGGGCGTACGACCCAGCATACGTTTGGCCTCTTCACCAACCGCTAGGGGCTTACCGTCTTTGTCACGGGCGACAACTGACGGTTCCTGTAGCACAACGCCTTTGCCAGAAACGTAGACCAGGGTATTTGCTGTACCCAGATCAATACCCATATCGCGGGAGAAGGAAAAGCGATCTAGTAAACTCACTGCTTTAGAAGCTCCCAAATTTCAAAGAATTTCGCGGTTTGAAGAACGAACCACAGGTCGCCGTGGACTACAGGTTAAAGATTAATGACCACGATTCGGATTAAATCTAATCAGAGTCGTGCCTTAGTTATTAGGATCGGATCTTATTACGTTTTATATCTCACCGTCTAGTCAGACTGAGTCAGGCGCCGAAGCCGCTGCTGGCTAATATTACTGGGATTCTGACGAAACGGTGCATACTTTTGCTACCTTAATGACCCGCTTGATGACGGAGACCACAAACAGCAAGGCCGTTGTACGCCCAGCATGGGTCGAGCGAAACCATTGACCTCTAAGGGTTTGTGCTGCCGGCGACCCAGAGTTTGCCGCCGCTGAGAACCCTCGAGACCTAAAACAGTGACCAAGCGCCTGCATAGGCGAACAAAAAACCTGATCAGCGTACAGTCGGAGCAAACTGAAGTTTTTCGGAACTTTTTTAGCTTTCTCCTGTAAAAACACCGAATCAGGACGGTTTAGTGGCATTTTCTCAGTGTTTCTGCTGAAGCCAACATCTAAAGAAATAATTCTATTGCTGCAGGCGATTTTGGCATCAAGCGTCTTTAAATTTGTGAATCGTAGGCTGTGAAAGTGTGTTTTAAGCCTGACGGCGATTGCCATAGTAGCTGCTAGATTCGTTAGGGCAAGGTTGTCCTTCTCTACTTTTGGGCCATTGCGTTACATACCCAGCGGGGTAGCCGCACTCCATGTCCTGGCCTAAATGGCGAAGACTATATAACAATCCAAAAGAATTGTGGAACATGGCGAAATAGACGTGTATGTTTGATGGGTCAAGGCCCTGCGCGCCATCCACAGGCCGAGAAAGGCGCACGCTATAGTTGATTTGTATTACAGCAGCTAAAATCCCATATCTATCTCCAGGGCACAGATTCTAAACCAGCCTTTTGTCTAATCATCTATATCTATCGAGCAAGTAGAACGCTATGAGCCTAAACGTTGTTAATTTGGTGGGTCGAGCCGGACGTGATCCAGAAGTCCGATACTTTGAGTCCGGTAATGTCCTGTGTAAGTTTGCGATCGCAGTCAATCGTCGCAGCCGCAACAGTGACCAACCCGACTGGTTCAACCTAGAACTGTGGGGCAAAACCGCAGAGGTGGCCGCCAACTATGTCCGCAAGGGCAGTCTGGTCGGCATAACGGGCGGGCTGAAGCTAGATAGCTGGCAGGATCGCAGCACAGGGGCAGCTCGCACCAGCCCAGTTATTCGGGTAGAGCGACTGGAACTACTAGGCTCCCGCCGAGAGAACGAAGCACCGATGCCCGGCGGTGATGATTTCTAATTGAGGCTTAAGGAACGGCCCCTAGCTTGAGGTCTGAATGCATCGATATCGAGGGCGACCGAAGCTTGTTTCTGACGGGCCGAGATTTTCGAAGGGCTAATAGCGGCCTTTTCCCAAGGCGAAGGTCGTCAGCCGAACCAGTTAACCGACTTTCTCCATGACCCGTGCTTCAACATAAGCTTCGACCTGGACACCGGCATCGGACCAGGTCGAGTAGGGAAGCACGTGAACACAGCCCTGGTTTGGCAGTTCTAACTCAACGGCAGTAGCAACCCCATTAACAAATAGGTGATGCCTGAGGGCGTGGTAAGCCTCTTCCGAGGTTTTGAGAGAATAGTTGAGAATGTATCGATAGGGATGATGGGTCGCCGTGCCGCTCGCAGCCTCCCACACCGTCAGCCGCACCGTATCAGTCTGTGACTGAATGCGATAGTGAACGGCATGCTTGGAAGAGGAAGAAAACATAGCGTTACTAGAACAGCACTAAATGGCCGAAACACCCCATCGATCTTCATTTTGATGCCAGCACGAAGACATGTCTTAGACGTTGCGGCATGTTCACTATAACGGTCACA
>JBCBOC010000500.1:0-3772 GCA_039821475.1 Cyanobacteria bacterium J06632_22
GCCATCCATTTTGAGGAGCTTTTCCTGAAAAATGACGTTCTGCTGTTTGCTGATTTCCAATACGGCGGCGACCTCAGTCGGGGGCTGCATGGTCTTGAGGGTCAGGTTATCCATCGTCAGGGTGACGCCCTTTTGAGCTAGGTCCTCTTCTAAGAAGACTAGCGGACTAGAGAGGGAGTAGCTGACCTTTTGTTGGGGCGTAACAAAGACCCCCTTGCCCTGCTGTGACTGCACAAGCCCCTGGTTAATCAGGTTGGATATCGCCTGTCTAACCGTGATTCGACTGACACTAAACAGGTCCATGAGCTGATGTTCGCTCGGTAGCTTTCCTCCCGGTTGGTACTCTCCCTTGTCAATCTGCTGGCGCAGCTTTTCTGAAATGCTGACGTGGAGCGGTACGGTCATGGCTATCCCTGGCAACAGTCCAGCGCTGTATCAACGTACTTACTTGTTATAGCAGTCTAGACGTGCTAATTTTTACTTGTTATAACAAGTGAGCAAGCCCTAGGCTTGTACCGCTGCATCTATTGTTCGATAGCGCGTTTAACCGATGATGACTGCGAATCCTACGGCTTCTTCTGTATCTACCCCTTCGGTCGGTATTGTTAATCCACGGCAGATGCTCCCGACTGAGCAGTTAGCCCAGCTTAATCAACGGTCTAACCGGGCTGGGACGCTGCGTCTTTTAGGGCATTTGCTTATTCTTGTTGTCAGTGGCTACCTCTGGGGGACGGCGCCCTTGGGGCTCGCACTGCCGGCCCTGCTGGTGTACGGTACGGCCTTCGCCTTAATGTTCTGTACGATGCATGAGTGTGCTCATCGTACGGCCTTTGCAAGCCCCAGGGTAAACGACGCCGTTGCCTGGGGGGCTGGGTTACTCTCGTTTTACAATGCCACCTTTTATCGGCGGTATCACAAGTGGCACCATCGCTACACGCAGGTGGCTGGTAAAGATCCAGAGTTGGGCGATCCAAAGCCGAAAAGCACGATGCAGTATGTTTGGCAGTTGACGGGGTTACCTTGGTGGTGGGGCAAGCTCATCGGTCACAGCCAGGTGGCCATGGGGAATTTAGAGGGCTGTTACTTTTTGCCAGAGGTCAGTCATGTCGAGGTGGTGCGATCTCAACGGATACAGCTGGGCGTCTATGGTGCGATCTCACTCACTACTGCGCTGTTAGGCTATCCGACCTTTCTGTTCACCTATTGGCTATTTCCCTTGGCGGTAGGCCAGCCGATACTACGTTTCTTGCTGTTAGCCGAGCACGGCGGCTGTACCTACGACAACAATCCACTGACCAACACCCGTACCACGCTGACGTTGTGGCCGCTGCAATTTCTGATGTGGAATATGCCTTACCACGCCGAACATCATCTTTATCCGTCGATTCCCTTTCACGCGCTACCGACAGCCCATAATGTATTAAAGGATCAGTTTCAAACTGTCGATGCCGGGTATTTAAAAGTCCATCGAGGCTTTTTTCAAAACTTTGATCAGGTGTAGATTGTAACGATGTCAGCGCGTTTTGTTTTACACGATTTTCCCCTGCAGTGTGGCATTGAGCTGCCCACGGCGGAGATCGTTTATCAAACCTACGGTCAGCTAAACGCCCATCGGACCAATGTCGTTTTGTATCCCACTTCTTACGGGGCACAGCATACCGATGTCGACTGGCTGATTCGCCCAGATGGCATCTTAGATCCGACACGGTGGTTTATTATCATGCCGAATATGTTCGGCAATGGTCTGTCTACCTCGCCCAGCAACTGTGATGCTGTCCTTCGAACAGGCGTTTATTTCACCCATTACGACAATATTCGGGCCCAGGCCATGCTGTTGGACCATTTGGGCATTGACCGGCTGGCGCTAGTTTACGGTTGGTCCATGGGGGCACAACAGGGGTATCACTGGGGGGCACTCTACCCAGAACGAGTCCAGCGAATTGCAGCGCTGTGTGGTACTGCTAAGACAACTGACCACAATCGGATCTTTCTCTACAGCCTTCGAGCAGCGCTGCAAGGGGACCCCACTTGGAATGGTGAGCGGTTTGAAGGCATGCCTGATAAAGGCTTCCACACCTTTACCCAGATCTATGCTAGCTGGGCCGCATCCCAGGCCTACTATCGAGCTAAGCCCTACTTGGCATGGGGCTATAGCTCCTTAGAAGATTATCTCTTACGGAGCTGGGAAGCCGGTTACCGTAAACGGGATCCCCATAATCTCTTGGGAATGATTGAAACCTGGCTGCACTGCGATGTGGGCAACAACCCAATATATTCAGGAGACGCTGTCAAAGCCTTAGGGGCGATCACGGCCAGAACCTTGGTGATGCCAGCAACAACAGATCTGTACTTTACACCGGAAGACTGTGCTGCGGAGGCTGAGATGATTCCCCAGAGTGAATATCGTCCAATCCCTTCTATCTGGGGACATCGAGCCGGTAACCCTTATCAAAATTCTGAGGACGAACAGTTTATTCGGCAGGCTGTTGGACAGCTTTTAGAGCATCCTGTTTAGTGTCTCACTGTCCGATGTTTGCATAACAGATCCCATAGGCTGCCATGAAAGTAGACGTTTTTAAAATTCCTCAAAGCGCCCCAGATGATCTATCCGGGTTGATCGAACGGATTGAAAGCGGCGTACTTAAACCCAAGAACATTGCAGCCATCTTGGGAAAAACAGAGGGCAATGGCTGTGTTAACGATTTTACTCGGGGCTTCGCGGTCGCGACCCTAAAAGGCTACCTGACCTCGCAGATCGGGGCGGCACAGGCTGAGCAAATTGTATATGTTATGTCTGGTGGAACTGAGGGGGTGTTGAGTCCTCATTTAACCGTGTTTACACGTCAGGCAGACGCGTTGACTGGGCCAGGACATCGTGGGTTGCGGCTAGGGGTACACCACACACGGGCGTTTGCAACCGAGGAGATTGGCACCCTGGCCATGGTCAACGTCGTGGCTGAAGGGGTGAAAAATGCGATCGCAACTGCCAGTCTGCTGCCTCAGGATGTCCACTTTGTGCAAATTAAGTGCCCGTTGGTAACCGTGGCACGTCAGGCCCAAGACAGCGTAACCCAAGATAGCTACAAATCAATGGCCTTTTCCCGTGGGGCATCGGCGTTAGGAGTGGCTTTGGCCTTAGGCGAAGTCTTACCTGAACAGCTCAGGGAAACTGACATTTGCAGAAATTATAATCTCTACTCTAGGGTGGCTTCAACGTCGGCTGGGAGCGAGTTGCGAAACTGCGAAATTTTAGTCCTGGGCAACGGCCTCAATAGCCACAGCAACTACAGCATTGGCCACAGCGTGATGGGCCATGCCCTAGATGGGGCTGCGATACAACAAGCCATTGAGCAGGCGGGCGGCGGTACTGTTGTTAACGTATTTGCTAAGGCAGAAGCCTCACCAACGGGGGAAATACTGGGCCGTCGACACACAATGTTAGACGATTCGGACATTAGCCATACGCGGATGGCACGTGCTGTAGTTGGTGCAGTGGTCGCCTCTGCGGTACAAGATCCAATGGTGTATGTGTCCGGTGGTAGTGAACATCAGGGACCGCCTGGCGGCGGGCCTGCTGCTGTGATTTGTCGTCACAGGGTTTAAGCCCGGTTTTGTGACCGGAGTTTGAATCTTGACCGAATCGATATTGGAATGGTTTTGCCTAAAACAACAGATTTTACTTTGAACTTTGTTGGACTTTACCGCATATACTTACAGACAATTGTTTCTAGTTCATCAATCACGTAGGGCTTGAGTAAATAGTCGGAGAACC
>JBCBOC010000647.1:0-2927 GCA_039821475.1 Cyanobacteria bacterium J06632_22
ATATTGAAGCGGATCAAACTTCTATTGCCTATCGAAGAGGTCTAGCGGCGCTAGGCCTGAGCCAGCAGTACACCGCATAGTCGTTGGTGGGATGTGATGGATCTCCCTCCCTCCAGCGACTCTATCCGTATGATAGGCTCTGGACGAAGGCATGAGTTGCGATCGCACAATGGACGTTTGGAACGAACTGTGGGAGTTTGAGGGACCCGTCGAGTACCACGACTTCGGTCGTATGGGGTATACCGTGGTTTACCTGCCCGAGGCTATTCGTCAGCAGCTTCCATTGGATAAATATCCTCGTTTGCGGGTGGATGCTGAGGTGAACGAACAACCCATCGATGGTGCCCTTCAGCCGGGGCAGGGCAAGTACTATCTGATGTTGTCAAAGCGGTTACTTAAGGCTGCTGGGCTGACGCTAGGCGATACGGCTACGGTCAACTTTCGTCTGGCTGATCAAGATGCCGTTACTATCCCCGAAGAACTACAAACCGCACTAGCTGGAAACCCTGATGCTAAGACGGCGTGGGACGCTTTGACCCCAGGTAAACGGCGGGGGCTGGCTCACCGAGTCGCCTCAGCCCGCACCGCACCTACCCGATTTAAACGGGTTGCTGAGGTACTGACAACGCTTCAAGATCACCAGTAGATACAAATGGACGAGGTGATCATCCATGACTATGACCCAAATTGGGTTGTCCTGTTTGAGCAGGAATCAATACTGCTTCAATCTGTCTTAGGAGAAGGGGTAATCACTCGAATTGAACACTTTGGCCGCACAGCCGTTCCAGGATTAGCAGCAAAACCAGTTGTTGATCTTTTGGTGGGTGTTCATTCACTGCACGATGCAAAACAGACGGCGATTCTTCCATTGGAAAGGCTAGGTTACGCCTACTGGGCAGAAAATCCCGATCCTGAACGAATGTTTTTTGTCTAGCAACCGCCACAAACATTTGTGCGCGGTTGCGGGCCACTTAGCTCCAATACCCAGGGTTTCACAGCCAGACCTGTCCTAAGCAAAGTGGCGAGCGCTATAAAAGGGCTACCGCCAAAACCTCAACGCACCCACCATGTCCACATGGTCGAGCCAACCAGTAACCTATGGGAGCGCCTGCTGTTTAGAGATTACCTGCGTCAGCATCCAGGTGAAGCTGCACGTTATGAGGCATTGAAGCACCAGCTTGCCCAACGCTTTTCAACAGACCGTGAAGCCTACACTGTAGGTAAGGGCGATTACATAGAGGCTGTTATGCACAAAGCGCGACTAGAACTGTAGTTCACATCTACTCGACAGTTTAAGGATGCCAGCCCGTTGCGAACCTTACAGAGGGAACAAGCACTGTTAAATTTCTGCAACGGCTCGCTCTACGAGCCGACGAGTCAAGGTTTGCACGCCAGTATGCTCGTAGTAGTTGGTGGTCATATCGAGGAAAGCACCGACATAGTCGGCTTTGTCATCGGCGATATTCACAAAGGTTTTGAGGTTATCTAAAACCGTTTGTGGGGTGAGATTTTTAGATTCTGCAAAGTCGCCCATCCACCCTTTCACAGAGTTAAAGCTGGCTTCAATAAACTCCAGCTGATCCGGTGTCTTCTTTCCAGGAATGGCGCTCTTAAGCCGCTTAAACGCCGCGTTATTATCCAGGTCTTTGGGCCGCAGGTCGTTAATCGTACTGCCCGCAAACTTAATAAAATTGGGACCGAGGGGGACAAGGCCGTCAAAGCACACGAGGGCCGCCATACGCATGAGGGATTCGCCGCTGTAGTCGCTCAAGGATTTTACAAAATCGCCGATGCTGTCACCCGGTATGCCGTTAATTTTGCAAAAAGCCACAATCTCGGTAACCAGCTTGAGGCTAAGGTCAATGGTTTGAGCCTTTTCAGGTTTGGGCGTCAGACGATTGAGCAGACCGAGGAACGGGACATTTTCCGTCACCTTCCCGGCCAGGGCAGCGGTCCCTAGGGCACTGCCCGTACTATCAATGGTTTGGTACAGCCACAGAGCCTGCTGATACCCTTCCGACTTGTCGTTGTAAAGTTCGATGGCGCGCGCCCCGATTTGCTTAATCAGCGCCTCGTCGGTTTCACCTGTGACGGTGCGAATGGTGTTGGAAAAGCCCGTGAGGTTATCCCATTCGCCAGGCAGAATCTTGTCTAGCGATCGCAACGCAAAAACCGTCAGGTTTCGCTGGGGCAGCTCGTCAACAATCTGGTAGATAGGCTTGCTCATGGGATTACTCTATTGACTACGCTGAGGGCACCACAGCTTACTTCACCAGACCGGCAAGACCTGCCAGGTCAAACTTTTCGAGCCAAACTTCACGGTCGTCGGCCGTAAAGGCCTCATCCCGTGATTGCACCTTAACCTGCAGGCGATCTGCCACCAGGAGGCCCGTTGCGGTATTGCCAATTTGGACCACCGGGTAACTTTGCAGTTGCGCACTGCTATCGGCGTATTTGCCTGCCGCAGACGGGTTCGCAGCCGTATCGGAAACCGACAGCATGGCAACATCCTGTCCGTCCTGTTTGAGTTTGGCCTCGGCAAAGCCCTTTTTCTCTTGGGTGTAGACGCGCTCATAGCGGTCTGTCGCTGCCGGGAAGTAGGCATTAAATGCACTGCCGGGCAGAACTTCTTGGGTTTTGACATCGGTAGCGGGGGTTGCCTCGACCTGCTGTTCAACCTGCTCCCACTCGATAGAATCTGTCGGTTCGGGCTGGGCGGCATTGAGGTTGACCAACTGGCAGCCGCCAATGGCAAGCAGGCAAACCAGTGCGATCGCACCGACGATTTGAAAAACCTTACGCATTTGAGGCAAACCGATAACGCTAGTTATTTAATCTACCGGGACGATATGCCCTTGGTCAGTCTTGTATGTATTTCTACAAATTCTGCAATTTTTATGTCGCAGCAGCAGCCAATGAGGCCGAAG
>JBCBOC010000559.1:0-3449 GCA_039821475.1 Cyanobacteria bacterium J06632_22
ATGCTTTTCCCATTCTGAACCGTAGAGGCCTTTTCCCATAATGGCTCTTCGGTCAAAACAGATTCATCTAGAACCACTACATCAGGCTCATATGCCGTATCGTCCTTGACCTTTACCAAACACTCACGAGGAATAAAACAAGACGTAAGCTTTGATGCATCAATTGCGTAAATGAGACGCTTAGCCGCTGCTCCTCCTACCTGTGAGTGTTTCCCCCTTGGCTTCGGCATTTGATAGATGACCCCATTTCTCAGCTCATAGCGATACTCTGATGTGTCTGGATACCACTCAATAAACTGCTCAACCCTGACTGGTTTGGGTAGAGGGTAAATGGGCTGCTTCGGACTCTTGAGAGCGGCTGTCATGCTAGAGGCTCAATCTGCTAGAGATATTATCTATCTGGCACAGAGGCCAAGCATCAGAGCTAACCCTTGGCATCCATCAGCGCTCCGCGGGCCATATTTGCGATCGCACTATCCGTCGCCTTAGGTAATTGGTAATACTTCCCGCCTGCCGTCTTCGCCAGCTCCTTGCCAAAGCCGGTGGAGACGAACTTGCGTTCGGTGTCGATAATCAATAGCTGGAATCCGGTGGCGCGGACGCGGCCGGCAATATCCAACAGTTCGCCCTTAATATCGGGCTTCTCGTCAGGGTCGATGGGGTTGCCCAGAGAGCGATCCAGCGACACGTTGCCGCGTCCGTCGGTAATCGCCACAATCACCACATTGCCAATGTCGCCGGACTGTTGCGCATTGGTGCCGACACGTACGGCCTGGGCCAAACCATGGGCCAAGGGTGAACCGCCGCCACAGGGCATGCGCTCTAGCCTGCGGCGGGCAGAGGTAATGGACCGGGTAGGGGGCAACAGCACTTCCGCCTGCTCCCCTCGAAAGGGAATAAGAGAGACTTGGTCGCGATTCTGATAGGCATCGGTTAACAGGCTCAATACCGCACCCTTAGCATTCTGCATGCGGTTCAGGGCCATGGAGCCGGAGGCATCAACAACAAAGATCACAAGAGAACCGGCTTTACGGGCCAGTTTCTTGCCGCGAATGTCGCTTTGTTCAACAATCACGTTGCGCTCGGGCTGTCGAGCACGGCGAGCCTTTTGGTAAGGCGCAGCGGCTCGCAAGGTGGCATCTACCGCAATGCGTCGTACGGGACCCTGGGGCAAAATCGGTTTGATGTAGCGACCCCGGTCCTCAGAAATCACTAGGCTTTGGCTGCCGGATTTACCCTGACGGCTCATGGACTGGGCAAACAGCATCAGAGACGGATCGAGCATCACCCCTTCCGGGTCAAAGACAAATTCTTCTGGGATGTTGGGCGGCGAGTCATCGGGCTCTTCCGAATCCTCTTCGTCATCTTCATCGTCGTCGTCCGAATCGTCCTGGGCGTCGTCCTGATCGTCCTGTTCTTGGTTTTCCGGTGGCGGTGGCGGTGGGGGCTGCTCGTCGTCCGGGGGGGGTGGGTCCTGATAGATAGACCGGGGCACAATCACTAACTCTACGGCCCGGCGTAGGTCGTCGGCGTTGACGCTAGTACGGCCATCTAGGGCAGCGCTGGCCTTGGCGACGCGAACGGCAAACAGCTCGGCTCGATGCCCTTGGACGCCGCCTCGTAAGGCTTCTGTCACCAGGTACTGGATTTGTTCTGTGGTGATGGTGACATCCTTCAGCCACTCGCGGGCCAGGATGATTTGGGTGCGCAGGTTCTCGATTTCTTCGGTGAACTCGGCGAGAAATCCGGTGGGGTCGTTGGCGTAGCGAGTGGCTTGGTCCACTGCAGCGACTCGGTCGTCCAGGGCCATCGGGGTGTCAGCAGACAGTGCGATCGCAATTCGATCTAGTACATGATCCCGCAGTGGCCCTTCTTCAGGGTTGTAGGTGGCGATCAACAGCGGCTTACAGGGATGCTGGAAGCTAATGCCCTCCCGCTCAATTTGGTTGCGGCCTTCGGAGAGGCTAGCCAACATCAGGTTGCCAATCTGGTCGTCGAGCAGGTTGATTTCATCGACGTACATGACGCCCCGGTGGGCTTCGGCTAGCAAGCCGGGCTGAAAGATAGTATCGCCGGTTTGGATGGACTTCGCTACATCCACCGACCCCAGCAGGCGGTCTTCGGTGACCCCCAGCGGCACCTGGATAAATGGAGCCGGAATCACTTGGGTCGGCAGTGCCGAGACGTCTAAGACGCCACCTTCGGCGGAGACTTTGTCGGCCAGGCGAGCGCTGGTCTCGTCGTCCCAATTCTCAGGCTGGAGGGGATTACAGTTACAGCAGGTGCCCTCGATGACTTCGATGGGGGGCAAGAGTTGGTGCAGCGCTCGAGCCAGTACCGACTTGGCTGTGCCGCGCCGGCCGGCGATGACGACGCCCCCTAATCCAGGGTCCACTGCCGCCAGTAACAGGGCCAGCTTGATAGCGTCCTGACCGACGACGGCCATGAGCGGAAAAACTGTGGGAGTCTCAACGAGCGCGGGCATTTATTCCATAACAAGAGAGTATCTCTTCAGAATATCACTGCGTTCTATAGCTTTGGCGACTTTGCTGCTGAATGGGTCAGAGACACTTGCTCGTATGGCTGTGGCGGTACTTTCCCCGGTTGGATGGTTGTTGGCCAATGACGCACGTTACGCTATGCCTAATACTGCATTGGCTGAGTTTCTGGGGCCAGAAACTGGAGATAGTTGCTATAGACCACAAACCATCGCGTCAAAACCGGCCCAATTTGCTAACATTTGGTGTGCCTAACGGTGCTGTGGGGGCGCTGAAATCGTATTCCTGATTGCATTTCAGCCCAATAATGGCTCAGTCGCATCTACCTAATCGTCCTTTTTGTTATGCCTCAAGCTGCCTCTCGTCCGGTGACCGCTGCCGTTTGTAAACTGCTCTCCTACAAAGGGCAGTACACGCCTTGCCATATTACGGTGCCAGACATGGCGGAGAAGCAGGCGGCTGTAGATGTCGATGGCCGCTATTTCAGCTTATTTAAGCGATTTGACTCCGCCGAAAAGATCTTAAATGTGGCGGCGAAACTGGCAAAGCGCGGGGAAGATATTGCGATTACCCACAGCTCCCAGGGGTACGTGATGTGGATTCATGAAGAAGACGCCACGCTACTTAAGCTCAACGTCAGCAGCAAGTCAATTCAACTGCCCACCTTTGGTCCAGCATCCTGCTACGTCATTGTCGGCATGAAGAGTTACCGACCTTGCTATATCAAGGTGCCAGACCTAACGCAGCCGATGGTAGCCATTTACTACGCGAAACGCTTCTACAGCGTCTATCGACGGAGCCTGAGCGCAGCCGACGCGATTGAGATTGCTAAAAAACTCGTGGCCAGGGGGGACGAAGTTGCGATCGCACCGACTCGGAATGGTCATGCCATCTGTGTGTGGGAGCCTGAGGCGGTACCGTTTAATCCGCAGAATAATTAGAGGTCAGCGC
>JBCBOC010000278.1:0-5727 GCA_039821475.1 Cyanobacteria bacterium J06632_22
CGCAGAACCCGCCACGAGAGCAGGTATCAAGTTGATGGCTAGCAAATGTTTAACCCATGACCAATGATTGTGGTTGCAGCGCTGGATAGCGATAGTGCTGCCACGACAATCACAACACACAACTTACTTATCCAAAAAACAATGACTTTAGGACGATTGATCGACGGACAGTGGACTACTGCATGGACCGAACGAAATGAATCCGGTGAGTTTCAGCGCATGCCAACGCAGTTTCGCGATTGGGTGACCGCAGACGGCAGTAGTGGTTTCCAGGCTGAGCCCGGGCGCTATCACCTGTACGTATCGCTGGGTTGCCCTTGGGCGCATCGGACAGTGTTAGTGCGATCGCAAAAAGGACTCCAAGACATCATCGGGCTCTCGATTGTTGATCCGGTCATCAGCGACCAGGGCTGGCAATTCTCCGAATATGCGGGGTGTATTCCAGACAGTCTCTACAATTCAGACTATTTGTGGCAGCTCTATGTGCGGGCCAAAAGCGATTACACCGGCCGGGTTACGGTCCCTATCCTGTGGGACACCCACACTCAGACCATTGTTAATAACGAGTCTCGACAGATCATCGAAATGTTGAATAGTGCGTTTGACAACTTTGCCGCATTTTCTGAACGAGATTTTTATCCCACAGAGCAGCGAGCAGATATTGCTCGGGTGATCGACGCCATCTACCCCACTATCAACAACGGCGTCTATCGCAGCGGTTTTGCAGCCTCTCAAGCCGCCTACGAAACAGCAGTGACAGAACTCTTTGCCGCACTGGATCATTGGGAACAGGCTTTGGGTCAGCAGCGTTACCTGTGCGGTGACACCATTACCCTGGCCGATTGGTGCCTATTCACCACCTTGTTTAGGTTTGATCTGGCTTATCACGCACTGTTCAAATGCAATCATCTCCGATTGGTAGACTATCCCAACCTCTGGGGCTATTGCCGCGATCTCTACCAGCAGCCCGGCGTATCGGTATGGTGCAGCATCGACCACGTTTAGCAGCTGTACTACGCAGGACTACCCGAGCTGAATCCAAGTCGAATTGTACCCTTAGGACCCCAGATCAGCTTTGACGAAACCCACACCCGTCATCACATCCCCTCTCCGGTCACGCCCCTGTCCTAAAGGTGAGGGGTATCGCACTCACCCATTAGAGCCCGTCACTTTGCTGAGGACAGTTCTGACGCTCAAGTACCTGGAATTGGAGCCAAGTGGCCCGCAGCCCCGCGAAAAATTAGCGGCCAAGGCAATAAGTTTGGGAGCACGATAAACTATGCCGCCATGGGCAAATCCATCGCCAATACATCACCATAAAATCGCTGTAGCTGCTGGGTTGCGGCTCGCCATCCCCAGCGTTCAGCTTCCATTCGGGCATTACGCCGCAGCAATTCGCGCTCAGCCCGTGCTGCTAGCAATCGCTTTGTCGCTTTAATGGCCCCCTCTTCGTCCCGAGGGTCAAACAGAAACCCGTTGGCCCCATCGGTGACAATGTCAGGAATGCCGCCGGCATTCGCTGCCACAGTGGGACAGCCTGCGGCCATGGCTTCTAACAGCACCAGTCCCAAGGTCTCGGTACGGGACGGGAAAATAAACGCATCGGCAGAAGCGTAGGCTGCACCTAACTCCTCACCCCCCAGATAACCAACAAAGTGAGTGGGCGTGCCTTCAAAATGCTTTTCTAGCTCCTCACGGTGGGGACCATCACCCACCAGCGCCAGGCGAGCCCCCGGAATGGCCTCAAGCACCGGCTTAATGCGATCGACTTCTTTCTCAGCAGAAAGGCGACCGATATAGAGCAGGATGGGGGCATCGGGATGCCCTTGGCTCAACCGAGTCCGCATTTCGCGGCTGGCCAGCCCTGGCCGAAAAAGTTCAGTATCAACACCACGCTGCCAAACCTGCACGTTTTCGATGCCGTGGGCCGTCAGCTCCTGCTGCATGGCAGTGGACGTGCATAGGTTGATGCGAGCCTGGTTGTGCATCGCCTTGAGCAGCTCCCACAAAACCCCTTCCAGCATCCCCAGTCCATAGTGCTCCAGGTACTTTGGCAGATGAGTATGGTACGAGGCCACCAGGGGCACATCCATCATTTTGCTGTAATAAATGCCTGCCAGCCCTAAAACGGCAGGATTGACGACATGAATTAGGTCTGGATTAAACGCCTCTAGGGCTTCGCCGATAGACGGACGCGGTAAGGCCAGTTTCAACTCTGGGTACAGCGGTAACGGAAACCCGGAAACCCCCGAAACGCGGGCTCCTTTATATTCAGTCAGTCCTCCCTCTGGACAGAATACGCAAACCTCGTCGCCTAGGTTTTGCAGCTGCTCGACGGTGTGTTTAAGTCGAGTGACGATGCCATCTACCTTGGGTAGGAAGGTTTCAGTAAAAAGGGCGATACGCATGGAACTTGTGAGCAAATGGCTACAAAACAGGGGATCAGGCCTGTTGACCATTCAACCTTGAAAGGGGAGTTTGCTCAAGGGATCGTGTGGCAGGTTTCATGAATGGGACGGTGATAGCGGTCAACCATAGCAGTCACCAGATCCTTTAGGACAAGGCTGCCTCGCCATCTTTTTGGGCCATTTCATTGCAGGCCAAGTGGGATCGCTGCACTCAGGGGCCTAATGTATAGCCGTCGCCACATAGGCCCTTTTTGGGGGTTTGTGCGCGACGGCGGCCACTTGGCGACCATACTCAGGACTTGAGCGCCAGAGATGTCCTAAACAAAGTGGCGGTAGCTATAAATGGCGCAGACTATAAATAGCGCAGCCCATCAGTCGATGTCCAAGGCCGTTGAACCCACCATCGAAAGACACGATAAAGGGACGATGAGGGCAGCATCCAAGCTAAAAATGCCGCCATTGCGCTTTCCCGAATCACGCTTTTCCGACCCAATTCTGGGTGTTGCATCCTAGGTGTTGACAGCCCCCTAGGGCAATCCGTTAAGGCGAAATAGCAATAGCTGCGTCTTTTGCCGATCGCTAAAATTATTGTCACTGATCAGCACTAGACTACGGGTTCGATCCGGCAGATTAGGGCCCAGGGCCATTCCTTCTAAGTTGTCGATCTCAATCGGGAGGTCATTGAGGGACAGCACCATTTGTTTCTGGATAGGCGTCAGGTTAGACAGATCGCCCCTGAGAGATGCGATCGCACTGGTATCGCTCGCGCCGCCCGTCGCCAACTGGTACAGCTTCACCGTCAGTCCCTGTAGTCCATAGGCTCGCTCCAACGCCAGAAAGTGTCCATTCCGGTCAACCGCCTCAATCTCAGACAGGCCATTTGACACAGCCCCCAGGGGTGATAGATCCATCGGGTACCAGTGTTCAGAAATCAGCGTAGACTGGTATTCGCCAACGAGGTAGTGCAATATCCGGTTCTTGTACGGTATTTCAGGGTTCTCATCCAAGTCCTGAAGTAACGGCCCCTCCATTCCAACAAAGAGCCGGAACGGTTCAGCATAGCCATTCCCCCCAGGTGGAATCGTGAGCGCCTCAAAGCCCAGATTCTCTTGCACCCCTTGAGTCTGACCGTTTTCGCCATCATCAAACAGATAGCGCTCTGGAATGCGATATTCGGTCAGCAGTTGCCCCTCTAGGTCAAACTGACCAATGAACGGCGCTGCCCCATCACGCGGCGAACCTTCACTAGAAATCATCAGCGTGCCCTGGGGCGTCAGCGCCATCCCCTCAGGGTCAAGCCGCCGTACCGGAAAGGGATCGCCGTCGGCATTTTTAAGGGTCGTAACCCCCTCAACTGCCACCTCACCAAAGCCATTCGTGCTTAGCTGTACCTTCAAGGTATAAAACCGAGCAGGGGCCCGGCCGCCTCGGTCATCAGACAGGGCGTAGAAGCGATCGGTATTGCGGTCATAGGTTAGGGCCGATAGTCCCCCAATTGGCGTGCCCTCAAAATCTACGGCAGGTAAAATGACCTCGCCCAAAAAGTCTACGGACAAGTCTAAAAACAAGCGGTCTTCAGCACTGACCTGAGGCAGCGTACACCCCGCCAAAACAAATAACAGGCCCAACAAAACACAGATGCGACGCACAGCTTTCCCGCTCATTTAAGTTCACTGGCTAAGATAGTGGATCAGGCCATCCCATAGGGTAAAGCCTCACTAACGTTTGTGAATTGCAAGGGTCAATCGTGCCAAAGATTAAATCCAAATGACGCCACTGCGTCCTGGCACAGTCACGATTAGACCGTCCGCCTGCATCGAAAACTCTCCTGCTCCAAACAAAATTTTCTCCGGCATCTGCGCCACTGATGCGGCAGAGATTGTCACTGTACTCGGCCTATCACCTGCATTGACAACAATAGTCGTCGTCTCTTGGGGATGACGACGCGCAAAAGCATAGGCCTCCCCTGCCGCTATCAAAAACTGATACTGTCCGGTCCGTAGTGAAACAGACTGATGCCGGAGTCGAATCAACTGCTGGTGGTATGCCAGCAGTTGATTATCCCACGCCGTCTCTGTTGGAAAGACCCGTCGACAGTCCGGATCCAGCTCACCGGGCAAGCCCACTTCATCGCCGTAATAAACGCTCGGCGCGCCAGGAAACGTCATCTGCAACAGCACAGCCAGTTCAAAGCTGGTGCGGTCTTCACCCACCACACTCAGCGCTCGGGCAATATCATGGCTGGACAGAAGATTCAGCTGAGTGAGCTGAATCTCCCACGGATACAAGGCCAACAGCGCCTGAATTTTCTCGGCATAGCCGGCCGCATCCAAGGGGGGGTAGGGGTAGTAGGCAGGCTTTTCTACCAGGGGCATGACAATGTTATTTTTCGCGGTAAACGCTAGGGTTGGCCCGGTAAACAGGTAGTTCATCACCCCATCAAACTGAGTGCCATCGAGCCATTGTCGCGCATCAGTCCAGATCTCCCCAACAATGTAGGCCTCGGGATTCACCGCCTTAACCCGTTGGCGAAACTCTTGCCAAAAGCCTTCCGCCTTAACGTCAAAAGGGACATCCAACCGCCAACCATCCACGCCCTGTTGAATCCAGTATTCACCAATGCGCATGATGTACTCACGCGCTTCAGCATTATCGTGATTAAACTCCGGTAGCGAGCGAATATCCCACCAGCTTTCATAGTTGGCAGGCTTACTACCATCGTAGGCAGACAACGGCCATTTCTCGATTTTGAACCAGTCTAACCAGGGAGAGTGGGGGCCATTTTCAAGAATGTCATTAAAGTAAAAGAACCCCCGACTGGCATGGTTAAACACACCATCCAGAACAACCCGGATGTCTCTTTGATGGGCCGCATCCAAAAATTCGAAGAAGGCCGCATTACCGCCTAGCAGCGGATCAACCTGATAATAATCGTGGGTATGGTAGCGGTGGTTGCAAGCAGACTGAAAGATAGGCGTGAAATAGATGGCGTTAATGCCTAGATCTTGCAAATAGTCCAGCTTTTCCATCACGCCCCAAAGATCACCGCCTTTATAGCCCTGCGGTGTCGGTGGGCTATCCCAAGGTTCTAAGGGTGCCTGCATCGCTGGCGGTAAGCTCGTGCGTCTTGTCCGAGCAAAGCGATCCGGAAAAATTTGGTAGAAGACGGCATGCTTAACCCAATCCGGCGTGTGGACTTCAACGTTGCCTGCCATCTGCATCCCCATTTGCTCCAGTGCCAGGTCAGGGTGATACCCCACCGGGGCAAGACCCTCCGTGATGTCGTAAAAGTGGCTATAAAACTAAAACTATCCTAAAG
>JBCBOC010000111.1:0-8561 GCA_039821475.1 Cyanobacteria bacterium J06632_22
AAAAGGTTTCTATAGCATAGGTGAGAAGGTTCCCTGAGAAGTGGCAGGGCGGCAAAAACTGTACCAATACTCCAGCCATAAAGTGTGTTGACTTTTTCTTCCCACGCTTGCTGTGCGTCGCGTTGGTTATTCATTGGGCGCCGGATCGCCAAAGCTAAGCACCACCCCGTCAATCCGCCCCCAGGTGTCGAGGGTTTGGCTAACGAGTCGAGACAGCACATCAGCCTCCGTCATGGACCCTTGAACGGCAATTCCTCTAAGTGATTCCGCCAGATTAAGGACCGATGCTGATCGAGCCAGTAACGCCACGCGATAGCCTACCGCTGCCAACTGGCGAGCACAGCCCGCACCAATGCCACGACTGGCCGCCGTCACAATCGCAACAGGCGGTTCGACAGTCTTAACGGACGACGATAGAGAAGCGGACTCTGACATATCGGCTGAAATAGATATAACCAACTGTTTTTAGGCTAATCTTTGCCTCATCAGAAGAGAAGACCTTAAAATGGCAAAACACTTTTGCCAAAACGGAATTAATATAGCCCTCACCCCACGGCTCAAGGTCCCGAGCAGATTATCGACGCAGGGCGTTCTCGCGCTCGCCAGTCCCTTGAGGGGAACAAGCAAGACGACGATGCCTAATGACATGCCAAACGCCCCAACCCCCCGAACACCATGACCACTGGCAACCTGACAGAACTGATTGCCTTTGTCGAAAGTGTCAAAGCCCATAGCTTTAGCGCGGCGGCTCGAACACTCGGCACCACCCCTTCGGCCATCAGCAAACGCGTAGCCAAACTTGAAGATCGGCTGGGCGTACGACTGCTTCAGCGCACCACACGGTCCCTCAGCCTGACGCCAGAAGGTGCCACCTATTACGACAGCGTATCGGGGCTGCTACAGGAGTTGACGGACGTCAGCGAGCAGATTACCGCCCGCACCAGGCCCCACGGCAAGCTAACGGTCAGCGCCTCCGTGGACTTTGGTCAAAGTTTTTTAGTGCAAGTGATGCCCGATTTTCTAGCCCAATATCCCGATATTGAGCTGGACCTCCGCCTGAGTGACCGCCTGGTCAATCTAGTCAATGAAAATATTGATGTGGCGCTGCGACTCGGCAGCCCGGCAGACTCCAGTCTAATCCGCCAGCACTTGGGCGAAACCCAGCTGACGCTCTGCGCATCACCCGACTATCTGGCCCACCAGGGGACACCCCAAACCCCCGAAGACTTGATTCATCACAATTGCATGCGTTATGTGTTCGAATCCCAGCCGTTACCCTGGGAATTTTGGCTCGACAACGCCTGGCACACCATCCCCGTTACCGGCTCCCTTAACTCAGACAACGGCGACATTCTCAGACAGGCCGCCTTAGCGGGCATGGGGTTCGCCCGTCTGCTCGATTTTCAAATTCGTGCCGAACTCCAAAGTGGCGCACTCGTCGCCCTTTTCCCTGATCAGATGCCCCCCGGTCTGCCCATCCAGGCAGTATTTGTTCACAAGCGCCACCTCTCCCCCCGAGTTCAGGTCTTCCTCGACTTCATGGTAGACCGCTGTCGGCAGGACCACGGTCTGCTGTAGCGGTCTACCGCGAAGCTCAAAGGCTTTGAAGCCACATTGCTTTAAGCTTCTTCATTACATCTCGTATCCCAGGAACTTGCGTCTGAAACACGACCGTCTTAGAGAAGCGTATGCCCCTCACCGTTGTAGCTGTCCGTAACAGTCCAAAACAGGTTGAGACGGCCAATTGCGATCGCAAGGCGACTGTACTCAGGGTTTCAGCGTCGAAACATAGTCTTAGGAACGCGACGGATGCAATATGCACGAGAAAACTGAACAGATCCTGCTATACGCGCTCTTCGGTAGTTTAGGGCTGCTGTTTGGCAGTCTGTACTGGTTCTACAGCCATACGCCAGCCTTTGTGGACCAAGCGGAGATCCCAACGGTCCTGCCCACAGAAAACCGACAAGAAACACCTGCAGAGAATTCCCCAGACGCGTCGCAAGGTACTCAGAAAACCGAGCGCCAGCGACCCTGGCGACTCTTTGGGCGCTCAACCCAGCTAACACTACTAGGTGATACCTTTAGCGGCCAAAGCCTGCTGCGCGACCCTAAATTTCAACGGGCGTTAGCCAGTGCGGAGTTGGACTTTGCCTACGAAAACGAACTCGATCAGGTCGTCCGACTCAAGCGCTTGGGCAAAGATGCGGACATGGTGGTAACCACCTTAGATCAGTACCTGCGTCAACAGCCCCAAGGCAAAATTGTGGGCTTGGTGAGTCAGTCCACAGGGGCCGATGCCCTAGTCCTCAATACCCGTGATTACCCAGAGCTGACCGATCTGGCTCAACTCCAAACCCTGATCGAGACCACCCACAGGGACAGCTATCAGCTAGAGTTTGCCTTCGCCAGCGATAGCCCCAGTGAATACTTGGCCCTGGCGTTAGAAGTCCGCCACCCGGGGCTGAGCCTGAGTCAGCTCCGTCCCCAGCGGTATGCCGATGCGTCCGAAATCTGGCAAGCGCTGCAGACCACAGAGCCGGGTCCCGTAGCGATGATGCTACGGGACCCCTACGTCACCCGTGCGGTAGAGCAGGGGTACACCATAGCAGCCAGCAGCGACAGCCTGCCGGATCCAATTATCAGTGTGATTGTGGCCTCTGATCGCGTCCTTAAATCGGCCCCTGAAACAGTCTCTGTTTTTCTAGAGGTGTATTACCGACACATCGACAATGACGTCCGCGATGCAGCCGAGCTACAGGCCGTAGTAGCCCGTGATGGCAGTGTGGCTCCCCAGACCGGGGCAGTTGTGCTGGACCACATCGACTTTTTTACCGCCCTAGAAGCGCAACATTGGCTCTCTGAAGGGCGTCTGCTCGCCCAAGCCCGAAAAGTCAGCGCTATCTTAGCGGTGACCGGACAAATCGACCGGACCCCCCGAAACTTACAGCAGCTGTTGGATTTGCAACCGATTGAACAGGCCGCCCACAACACTAGCGTACTGGTGGAATTAGTCGAAGCCGATAATCCAGACCTGGCAGATGAATTTAAAGGGCTCGGCAACACCGTGCAAACGCGATAGACCGTTGCTATTACTGTCCCAGCTGCCAGACCTAGCCATCCAAGCGTTCTATCGCCCGCTAGGTCTGTATAGCGCTGGCCACTTTGCTTCTAAGAAAATGGCCCAATAGGCGTATTTTCTTCCAGGGTTAACCCAGCGCACCGTGTTGGGCCAAGCGCTTAGGACAGTTCTGGCGCTCAAGTGCCTGATAGGGTCGCCAAGTGGCCCGCCGCCACGCACACACACCCCAAAAGGTCTTTTGGGGGGGGGCGACGGCTATAGTTCTTCAATTATTCTTCAATTAGGAGAAGAACAAAGCGTGACACTCCCAGCGCTTTCTTCCCCACAAGAAAGCGCTCTGAGGCGCTAGCGAATCTCAAAACTCTTCTTCTCTCGAAAAAAGGGCTGTGAGATTCGCTGGACTCTAGGCCCAGTCACCGTGAAGTCAACAAGTCAACCGCACAAGGTTCAGCGCGACCCAGCTCCAGCGTTACAACTGTGGCTGGCTTAGAACTTTTTGGCCGATGCTTTGTTGGCGTGCTGTCGCCGGTACCAAACTGAGCCCCCCACCAGCAACGCAATCAGCGTCAGCGCCCCGACCAAAGGTAGAACCTCCCCCGTCTCCAGCGTCTTGAGGCCAGAGCTGCCTAACATTACATAAGGAAGGACGCCCGGCACAGTTCCCATGGCGGTCCCCAAGGCATAGTCCCGGAGTCGAATAGACGTCAGCCCCGCAGCAAAATTCACTAGACCGTAGGGCAGCAGCGGCAGCAACCGAATCGAAAACATATAAAGCAGGCCGCCATCGCGAATCTCCTGATCTAGATTTTGCAGATTACCCCCTAGTCGCCGCTGCACTAGATTACGCCCGACCGTGCGCGTAAAGGCAAACGCCACCAGGGCTGCAATCATCGCACCAACACTGGTCCACAGCGTCCCCATCCAAGCGCCGAACAACGCGCCCCCAATCAGGTTTAGCGGCGTGGACGGCATCATCAATAGGGTTGCCATTGTGTAGGCAACAATATAAACAATCGGCGCCCAAATTCCTGCCCGCGCTAGGGTAGTCTCCAACTGGTCAGGATCGATACCACCCATCCCCCACATCACCGCTGCTGTTGCCGCGAGGCAAAAGAGCAGCAGGAGAACAACGGGTTTTTTGAGCTTAGATTTAGCAGTCATGGCGTTGAGATAAAAGTAAGGCGAAACGCAGCCTGTTCCTGACGGAACAGGCAATCCATCAATTTGAATCCCCCGACACCGACGACGCCATCGGCGAGCCGTTACCATTGCGAACCTTCACCGACAGCTCTTGCATATCCGCCTGGGTTTGCCGGGGCAGCGGATCGCCATAAAACTCACGCACAAAATACAGTGGGCGACCCTTCACTTCTTCGTACACTCGTCCCAGATACTCCCCAATAACGCCTAGACTAATCAGCTGGACTCCCCCCATGAACAGAACAGCTACCATTAGTGAGGCGTAGCCGGGCAGGTCTACCCCATGAATTAAAGTGCGGAGAATCAGATATAGAGCGTACAAAAACGAGAGCCCCGAAATGCCCATGCCAATGTAGCTCCACACCTTCAGCGGCACCATGCTAAAGGAGGTAATGCCGTCTACGGCAAAGTTCCACAGCTTCCAGTAGTTCCACTTGGTATCGCCACTATGGCGCGGCGCGCGATCGTAGGTGACGTAGGTTTGCTTATAGCCCACCCAGGCAAACAGCCCTTTCATAAAGCGGTTGCGCTCAGGGAGCTGCTTAAGCGCCTCGACCACCTGCCGGTCCAGTAAGCGAAAATCTCCCGTATCCTGCGGGATAGGCACACGGCTCATGCGACCGATAGTGCGATAAAAACTATTGGCTGTGAACTTTTTCAGCCAGGTTTCGCCCTCACGGGTACGACGTTTGGCATAGACCACGTCATACCCTTCTTGCCATCGCGCCACCAGCTCTGAAATCAGCTCTGGCGGATCCTGCAAGTCAGCATCAATCGGGACAACAGCCTGGCCACGGGTGTAGTTAATACCGGCGGTCAAAGCCGTTTCCTTGCCAAAGTTTCGCGACAGAGCCACCACCTTGATGCGAGGGTTGCGGTGGTGATGGGCAATCAACCCTTCTAGAGTACGGTCTTTGCTGCCGTCGTCCACACAGACAATTTCGTAGCTGATGTCCAACTGATCTAGAACTGATTCCAAGCGCTCAAAAAGATAGTTGATATTGGATTCTTCGCAGTAGAGAGGGACCACGACAGAAAGCTGAGGACTCGCAAGCTTGGAGACCGTAAGCTGGGAAGGAGAGGTAAAGTCATCCATAAGGATACAAAAGGCAAGGGAGCAAAGGCACGATCTCGCCGAGTAATGCTGGAATGACATCACAGCAGCAAGATTGTCCATGTGAAAACCCAAAAGCCAGCCAACCGGCCAACTATGGGCATCAAAACAGAGCGGGATAAATCGGCTTTACCATCGAGGTTCAGCCAAGAGCATAGCTATAGCAAGTTCCAATGGTATTGGAACTTTGGCCCTACCTGATATACCGCTCTATCAAGCTTTTGCGTGGATAGTGGCGACAAGTCAAGTGAGAAGCGCTTTCTAACAGTCCAAAGGCTGGTAGAGCGCAAAGGCTTCTGAGCAACTCCGTTACACTGAAACCATCTTGACAAGACAATCCTAAAAGTCGCTCTATTCCAAACATAAGCACAAGTATTCAGACGCATCCGGATCTAGATTGTTCTTGATAAAGTCTTGCTGGTTCGATGAACCTTTTAAGGTAAAGCGTGAAACAGACATGTAGCTTCAGTCATCATCATGAAGGGACTGCAAGGTACTGTACAGTGCCGACGTGTGAATCCACCCGACGAAGCCAGCAAACCGGCAGCGGTTATCTGCGTCGGCTAGAAAAACGTGATGAACGCCAAAGGGGTTCACCCAGGTCCGAAGGGTAAGGCGACCGGGCAGCTCGCCCCAGGGTCGCGATCGCACAAAATCTCGTCCATGGGCATCAGTCATCCCCGGCACGGCTTCTAGTTTAGCAATGATGGAATCTATCTGACGTTCTTCGGGCGAAGCCACGACCGGCTCGTTCTGCCAAAAGTGTCGTACCACCCGTGCCACGTGCGGATGTCGCTTTAACGCGTCGTGGGGAATACCGCTGAGTTCCACATACTGGCCATGGCGAAACCGAGAACACTGGAGCGGCACCGTTCCATCACTGCCGCCGTCAAAGTCACTTGTAATAATTTGTGTGGGCACCTGCTGGGCAATCTTTTCAGCCAGCGGTCGCCGGTTGTGCCCCAAGTCACGGGCCATGCCAATACCGAGCCCAAAGGGGTCAAGAATTCGCCCTAAATCTGCGCCCCCCACAGGCGACCCTACCAGGCTCAGTCGCTGTACCGTGGGCCACCAGTCCGGATGGCGATCCAGCACCTCTAGCCAAATCAGCCCCCCCATCGAGTGGCCGACAATGCGCTTGGGCACCGTCGGAAACCGCGCATGCCAAGCCGACGCCATCCGGTCCACTTCGTCCACCAGCGGCGTCATTCGCCACCAGGTCCGCCAGAAGCCTAGATCGGGGGACACCACCACCGCATCACGGTCCGCTAGCGCGTTGGCCCAGCGGGAAATCTCCCGATTCGTATCCGCCCAGCCGTGCTGGGCAAATAGCAAATAACTAGGTAAGGGCGATGTCTGATGGGGAGACGCCTGGGGCCTCTGAGGACTGGATGGGCTGGTCATTGCGGGTAAACAGCTTGCGGTAAACCGGCTTGCCCTGGGCCAGGGTTACCCGTTCACGGTCGGTTTGGGCCGGTAACGGGTTCTCGGTCAGCCAGTCAGGACTCGACGGGGTGAAGTAGGGACTCTCCTGAAAACGGTCGCGCATTGCGATCGCAACGTCTTCTACATCTGACTGTAACCATACCCAACCCTGCCTCGGCAGATGCGCAGCCAGTTCGACAACTAGCCCAGGCTGGACCACCCGTCGTTTCTGATGTCGCTTCTTGAACCAGGGGTCTGGAAACTGAATGCTTACTCGCTGAAACCGATCCGCCAAGCTGGCCAGCACCGTCCCCAAAGACGTATTGGCATTGCAAAAAATAAAATGCAGGTTCGTCAACCCCTCCGCATCTCGCCATCGGAGAGCCTGCTCCACCAACGGCTCACGAATCTCCAGCCCAACAAAATTCCAGTCTGGACAGGCCTGGGCCATATCCCGCAGAAATAGCCCCTTAGCCGAGCCAATATCCACATGTACCGGCTGCTCAGACCGAGCAAATACCGTAGACCAACGCGGCGGCGGCACCGGCTGCTGGTACTGGATATGAAAGGGGTTAACGTGTTGACGAACGCGGTTGGGGGACAAGGCACATCACAACAATCAGCAAGAAGTTATTTTACGGTAGAGAGAGGCAAAGAAACGCAGGGTAGTGCGTCGCAACATCATCAATGGGCCTGACGCATCAGGGCCGATTGCATCCATGTATTCAACCCAAGGGGAAGCCATGATAGGTACTAATTTAAACTTTCGCTTCGCCGTGGTCAGCGATCTACACGTCGCTCTACCTCATACGGTCTGGGATTCACCTAAACGGTTCCACCTAGTGGAAGTCAGCATCCCCGCCTTAGAGCAGATTCTGACCCACCTAGCGCAGCAGCAGCTGGACTTTTTACTCCTACCGGGCGACCTAGTCCAGCATGGCGAGCGCGATAACCATAAATGGCTTGTCGATCGGCTAGCACAGCTCCCGTTTCCTACCTACGTGGTCCCGGGCAACCACGACGTGCTGATGCGTCAGGGACAGGTCATCGAAGATCATGTGGGCCGCCGCGAAACGGTCTCCCTGGCAGAATTCACTCAGCTCTACCGGGCCCACGGTTACAGCACCCCCAATCAGCCTTACTACTGCCACGAAATTCTAGATGGGGTCCACCTCATCGGCCTAAATTCCAATGGCTTTGACGAAAAAGGCGAGCAGTTTTACACCGGCTGGCTAGACCCCAACCAACTCCAATGGCTCGACACTCAGCTCGACCGCCTTGCCGGCCAATTTGTCCTCGTGATGCTACACCACAATGCCCTAGAGCACCTACCCGGCCAATCCTGCAGCCAGGTGGGCCGCCGCTACATGGTCAAAAATGCCAAGGCCCTCACCGATCGCCTTAAAGCTGCGGACGTGCCGCTGATGTTTACTGGGCACATCCATATCCAAGACATCGCCCGCGACGGCAGCCTGACAGAAATCACCACAGGCTCCCTCGTTAGCTATCCCCATCCCTACCGCATCCTAGAATTGACCACCAATCCCCAAGGCCAGCGCCGCCTGAGCATCGAGTCCCATCGCATCGAATCGGTGCCCGACTTCCCGACCCTACAGAGCACCTCTCACCAGTGGATGGGAGAACGCTCCTTTCCCTTTATGGCCCGGTTGCTGATGGATCCGCCCTTGGGTCTGTCTAAGGAAGAAGCCCAGCAGCACGCACCTGTATTACGGGATTTCTGGA
>JBCBOC010000470.1:0-4013 GCA_039821475.1 Cyanobacteria bacterium J06632_22
GCAACAGGCTACTTCGAGCAAGATACGCTAACGGGCGGCAGTGGCACAGACACCTTCATCCTCGGTGATACGTCTGCAGCCTATTACACAGGTGCAGGCGCCCAGGACTTCGCACTCATCACAGACTTTACCGAGGGAGAAGATATTCTCCAACTGTATGGCAGCGCCAGCGCTTATACCCAGTCCACTGTTGGAAACGAACTCCACCTCTACTACGGCGGCACAGAACTGGTGGCCATTCTAGAGAATGTGACGTCTATCAACCTTAATGGAGCCAGCGTTAGCTACGGATAGGCCTATAACGGATAGCCGCCACCAAGGTTTATGCACGACGGTGGTCCACTTGGCGACCATACTGAGTACTTGAGAGCCAGGGTTGTCCTAAACAAAGTGGCAATAGCTATAAGTGCGATCGCATACTCAACATGCACATCTACAGCAACAGCGAACCGCTTTAGAAACAGGCTAATCACCATTTCGCTAAGATCCATGGCATTAAACGCTCAACCAGGCAGCCTTACTCGGTGTCTTAACGTAAATTGCCAAGACGATACATCACCGGCAACCCATCAGTTCAACGCATAACGCTATCCAGTTTAGTGATGGAAATCTTCACCCTGACCCTCATTATCTGTTGCCAATATGAAAATCTGGCAACAGATAATTTAAATGACTTAGTCATCGTATCCCACAGCAAGATATCGTCTGAACCGCGTCAAGGACTACCAGGGCGACGAATCTCAGGGGGCACTCGCTAAACGCAAAGGCGTAGGAGCGGAGCCCTTGTCCACCAGTCTTTCATCTGCGATAAATGGCAAATTTAGTCGGCCAATTGAAGCATACGTAAGCGTTTACGCTGAGCTTTACCAGCGCATCATTCAGTATTTTTCGACCCTAGTAGCGTAACTTCAAAGACAATAGGGATTTGTATCACCGAATCTTTTCATAGTGATGGGTGCGATTTCGCAAGTAAATCTTGCTAATGCAGTTTAGATTTGAGTAAATCAGGCACAACGAATTTTAGAAATCGTTGTTTTCTCATCACCATCAATGCAAATGCACGACATTTTTTAGCACATCAGCTGTCATGGTTCAGTTTAACTTCACCTACGATCCAGGAATTTCTCTAGAACAGCGCACTGGGTTTGAGCTGGCTGCCCGCATTTGGGGCGCATACCTGACCGATGATATTACCGTTAATCTCCACATTGTCTCGACAGACAGTCTCGAAGGTAACGCCATTGGTGGTGCGGTTCCTCTCTTTCATGAACAGAATTATGGTGTTCTAAATGAGTATTTAGAACAAGATGTCACGCCCTCAGGCGACCCCAACGCCCCTTCAACCGATGAGCAGGTGGCCAATGCGCTGCAAGATGGCAACACCGTTGATGTGCTGATTGACGGGGAAGTGGTGGATGGCAACAGCACTGTTCTACTTACCTCAGCCCAGGCCAAAGCCTTGGGTATGGATCAAGGGATTACCCTCGACAATGGCACCACCTGGAACCGTGACTTAGTCGATGCTAATGCTCTAGATGGCTACATCGTCATTAACCAAAGCTACGATTGGAATTATGACTTCCTGCGGACGTCTAGCCCTGAGGGCAGAACGCTAGATTTCTTGTCCCTTGCACTACACGAGATTGGACACCAGTTGGGGTTTGTCAGCGGACTCGACGGTCTGCTAGATGTCAACCAGCTCTATTCTAGCCAGACCCAAGTTGACGGATTTACCCTGCTAGATCTGTTCCGCCATACAGCAGATAGTCAAGCGATTAGTAATCCTGACGGCGCGGTTGTTGATTTGACCACGGGCAGCGATGCCATGTTCTCTGTCAATGGTGGGGCCAATGGCCTTGCGCTGTTTTCCACTGGCCAGGGAGGAGACGGTTTCCAAGCTGCTCACTGGAAGCGAATGAGACAGGCCTTGGGGGTGATGGACCCTACCTTGGCCTACCGAGAACGTCTAAACATTACTGAACTCGATGCTCAGGCCATGGACGCCCTGGGTTATGACGTTAATTACAGTCTTTTTGAGAACGGTTTAGACTTTTCGGCGCTGTTGCTAGAGGCCGAAATAGCTGTGGCAGAACAGTTAGGGCTAGACGGCAGCGTCTTGGCCGCAGCCCGTAGCGATGGCTACCCTGACGGCGAATACCAGCTCAACTTTGCCCAATGGTGGCAGATTTTTGAAGCTCAAATCTTAGAACTGGGCTACGGTAGCTGGTGGCAGATTCTCGAATTAGGCTATGGGCTATGGTTTCAAGAATTTGATGCAGGCCTATTAGAGCTGGGCTATGGGGCCTGGTTTCAAGAATTTGAGACCACGCTACTAGAGCTGGGCTATGGAGCCTGGTTCCAAGAATTTGAGACCACGCTACTAGAGCTGGGCTATGGCAACTGGTGGCAGCTGCTAGAACTGGGCTATGGCAACTGGTGGCAGCAACTTGAGACCTTTTTCTCAACGCTAGATACCGTTGGCGATACCAACGGAGAAGCGATCATCGAGTTGACTGGCCTCCACGGTAACAACAGTCAGGCCGTTTATACGGGTAGCAATCAAGACGACATTATCGGTGGCACCCAGGTCCAAGACCGCGTAGCCGGGGGCAACGGTGATGATCTGATTGACGGGGCCGAAGGCGACGATATTATTTGGGGCGACGCTGGGCGCGATGTGCTGTACGGCTACCACGGTAATGATGTTCTCTCAGGAGGGAAAGGCGATGACCTCGTTCTGGGGGAAGCGGGCGACGACCAGCTTATGGGCGGACGCGGCGCAGACATTCTCTCTGGGGGAGACGGCAATGACATCCTCCGTGGGGGCAACGGTCGGGATGAGCTTAAAGGCGGCAGCGGCTCAGATGTGTTGGCGGGAGGCAAAGGGGATGACTGGGCCCAGGGTGGTGACCAAGACGACCTGATCATGGGTAACGAGGGTCAGGACAAACTGGAAGGCGGCAGCGGCAATGATGTGATCTATGGCGATCGCAACCTAGCTGAAGAACAATCCCAACTGGCGGTGCTGTTACAACAATTCCTGGCTAATCGTCAAGCAGCAGAAACCAATGCATCAGCCAGCAGTAGCAGTATAGCCGCGACCCCTAGCAGTAACGGTTTCATCCGCCTAGAGGCGGAAACCATGCAGGGGACAAACTATTACCAGGGCGACTTTGGCAATGCCTCTGGGGGCAAAATCTTACAGCAGTGGGGTGACCCTAGTGCCACAGCGACCGCTAACTTTGATGGCCCCAGCGGTCGCTATATGGTGATTGTTCGCTACCTAGATGAAGCCAATGGCCAGGCCACTGCCGCAATTAAAATCAACAACACAGAGATAGATCGCTGGCAGTTTGATCAAGATGATCTTCGGTTTAACAGCCGTACCATAGCTACGAGCATTGAGCTCAATACCGGAGACAGCATTGAGCTATTGGGCATTAGAGACGGCAATGAAAATGCCAAAATCGACTACATCGACTTTGTGCCCCTCGATGCACTGCTGCCCACCTACGTAGAAGGTAACGGTGACGCAGGGGCGGCAGAACCTGAAACAACAACAGCTCCCGCTGCCACCAGCCTGATTAACAATGGAAACTTTGAGTCGGGTTCAACGAGTTGGACATTAGGAGCACGACCACCAGCACTGGTCACAGATACCAGTCGCGCTAGCACCGTCATGTCGCTAACTGCACACGATACTCATGTTTACCAGTGGTTTAATGTAACAGCAGGCAACCTGTACGAAGCCAGCACTTTTGCGAAGACATCAAGCAATGGCTGGGGCGGGTTTTCCGTCAACTTCTTTGATGTAAACTGGCAGCTCATCGAGAGCCGCTCGGTTGAAGCCGTTGGTAACACTTGGAACCAATACCAGCAAAAGGTTGTGGCCCCCGAAGAGGCCTTTTATGGCACCCTCTCTTTCACGAAAAATGGCAATCAAGGTTACCTGAGGGTTGATGACGTCATTGTTAGAGATTTAGGTCAACTCTCGGGCGCTAACACAAGCGTCA
>JBCBOC010000682.1:0-2743 GCA_039821475.1 Cyanobacteria bacterium J06632_22
AAAACCTTGAGACCATCGTTCAACCCTGAGCGTTGCGTCAGCGTCTAAACCGCTGCCAAGTCCAGAACGGTCGTTTTCCTTGAGCACAAGCGATAGATTTCAGGCGATACACGTTTTGGATCTACAGATCTACAGGTTTCAAGCTGGACGTGGTTTAGCAGCCCCCAAATAAAAGCTGATTACTCAAGCTTCAAAGAATTTTGATCGCGTCCTGGAACACTTTCTAACGCGGCTTCAACAGCACTGGCAGCCGCCAAAATATCTCTCTCTTCTCCACCAAGATAAAGGCGACCAAAACTGCCAATAGAAGAGATTTGCAAAATGTTGATCAAGGCAGCTTTCTCCGCTTCGTTAGCGGCCAGCGAGGCGTAGGCCGCGGGCTCTACTTCCATCACGTATAGCGTCTGTCCCGCGAGAATCATTTGCCCCCGACGGGTCCGATTGATCAGCTGCACATGGTGCGGGTCCAGATTGCGAATGACCTGACTCGATACAATGCGAGGCTTGAGGCAATCGCGGCGAGTCACACCCAGGTAATCTAAGATTGCGCGGCCTGCAGCATTCACTTCCCCCTGACTGCCGGAATGAATTTCTAGGACGCCATATAAACGTTCAACCATTTGCACGCCCGGACGCACGACGGCTGACTTGAGTGCCACATCGGTAATACGGTTGATTTCGATACCGGGAGAAATCTCAATCCACAGCGAAGCATCGCCGGGGAGAGGAAGAAAACCGATGGAAACAGTACCGATGTAAGCCGAGTGCTGCTGTTGAAGATTGTCGATATATACGTAGCTGCGGAGGTCAACGCCCAAAATAAGTCACGGAGTACGGCACAGCTTAGATCTTAACAGGCTGGCCGTCTGAGTAAAAGCGAGAACGCTGAGGCGATTGGGCAGCGACCTCACCCCAACCCAACCCTTAACCGTTCGGTTCTGCCCACTCACGACCGTTCGATCAGGTTGCTACAGTGAGGCCATAGCGGACAGACACCGCCCTGACGATATGAGGACTGCGCTGTGGACAACCTTTCCAACCAAGCTGCGAACCGAGGTCACAACTTCCTGCAGAATGCGGATAACGAGCTGCTGCGATATGTGCAGACAATGGAGCCCGAGACCATTGCCAATTTGTCTCAGCCAGACTCGTCTGATGTGATGCAGGTGATGGAGCACAATATTATTGGCTTGCTGGGTGGACTGCCTTCTCAGGATTTTGACGTGACCGTCACCACCAGTCGCGAACATCTGGGCCGTTTGCTGGCCTCCGCCATGATGAATGGTTACTTCTTGCGTGGTGCGGAGCAACGCTTCAACTTTGAGCAATCTTTGCTAGAAGCTGGGATGATGGACGAATAAATCTCCACCACGACCACCGCTCCATTGATAACGGCATGATTGCAAAGACGGTAACACCTCAGGCAGGGTCCAATTCGGTCCTGCCTTTTGTTGTGGATACCTTAGCTCCGGAAACGATTGAGTCTCTGAGAGCACACCTGCTCGACTGGTACCAGCAACAAGGGCGTGACCTACCCTGGCGGCATACCCGTGATCCCTACGCGATTTGGATCTCGGAAATTATGCTCCAGCAGACCCAAGTGAAAACCGTGATTCCTTACTATGGGCGCTGGCTAGAGCAATTTCCCTCAGTCACCGATCTGGCGCAGGCTGACCAGCAACAGGTGCTCAAAGCCTGGGAAGGTTTGGGCTACTATGCTCGGGCACGCAACCTACATCGGGCAGCTCAGCAAGTCGTAGCGCACCACAGCGGTCGCTTCCCTACAACCTTTGAGGAGACCATCGCCTTGAGTGGCATTGGCCGTACCACCGCTGGGGGCATTCTCAGCGCCGCCTATAACCAACCCACAGCAATATTGGATGGTAATGTAAAGCGAGTGCTAGCCCGACTGGTGGCCTTACCTGTACCGCCGAAACAGGCATTGACAACGCTTTGGCAACATTCAGAGGCCCTACTGGCTCCAGACAACCCACGCGACTTTAACCAGGCGCTGATGGATCTGGGGGCAACGCTCTGCACTCGCCGAAATCCAGCATGCGAGCGTTGTCCCTGGCAAGCTCACTGCGCCGCCTTCCAAAACAATTTACAAACTCAGCTTCCGATGACAGAATCCCGTGGTCCACTGCCCCACAAAATTATTGGCGTTGCCGTTATTCACGATCAGGCCGGACGCATTTTAATTGATCGTCGCAAACAGGAAGGCCTCCTGGGTGGCCTGTGGGAGTTTCCGGGGGGTAAGGTCGAGCCCGGGGAGACCTTAGAAGACTGTGTACGTCGCGAAATCAAGGAAGAATTAGATATTGAAATTGATGTGCAGGACCAGCTCATGACCGTTGAGCATGCCTATACTCATTTCAAGGTGACGCTGAATGTTTTTAACTGCACCTATGTCAGCGGTGAACCTAAACCCCTTGAATGTGATGAAATCCGTTGGGTTACCCTAGCGGAGATTGAACAATACCCTTTCCCTAAGGCTAATGGCCAAATTATCGAGGTCCTCAAAGCTAGACAAGGCTAGTGCAGCGTCAAAGGGAAGCTTCACCACCGCTCTTCCAGCTCAAATTCTGGTTGAGACCGGTCAGAATGTGCATCGTTGAGAGAATCGTCGTTTAGTCCTGTTTGTCCAGAAATTCTGTTCTAGATAAAATCCTGTTCTAGATTTAACATTCTGTTCTAGATCAAGATACGACACAAGCGCACGATAGCGCTGCCTGTAGCCACT
>JBCBOC010000519.1:0-3656 GCA_039821475.1 Cyanobacteria bacterium J06632_22
CGACCGCTACGGTTTGATTCACAGGTAGATTGGCACTGGCGTTGCAGGGATTAACCTCCGCATCGGCCCACCACTTACCGGTTGCCTCAGCAGACACCGCATCGATTGCGGTATGGGTCACAGACGAACCAACTGCCAGCGTGGGATCAGTGTTGCCACGCTGGGGAGTAAAGAAGGTTTCAAAGTGTCCTGACCGAGATTGGGCATCCATTATCTTAGAGGATCAGACCAAAGAGAAGGGGGAATATACCACCGCCTCTATACCTGATATCAGCATGCCGCTCTGGGTCGCTGGATCACCCTGCTTTTCACCCATTCTTTAGAGTCATCAAGTTATCCTCATACAGACTACACACAATACTTCTAAGATCAGGACAAAAACCGTAAACTTACTGGAGTACGGCTGTTGTATTCGATACTGTGTTTTTTCAGGGTGCCCACGCAGGGTATCACCGGCGACACTCTGAGCTTGGAATTGATACCGCCTAAATCAGGATTTCCACATATAAGGTTTTCGTTACATCGCTTAGGGAAACGAGTGTCAGTTTTCTGCCGGTCTGTTACTGCCGTCACCCTAAAGGCCCTTTTGGGGGCTTTTTTGAGGTCCTTTTTTGGGGGGCACGATGGTGGGTCACTGGGTGACCATGCTGGAAACTTGAGTGCTAGCAACTGACCTTAACCCCGCGACGAATGCAGTATGTGCTTGACCCGCAGCTGTTTACTGTATGGGAGCCCGAACTGATTGGCGAAGGATTCTAGCTGAGAAGGGGCGGGGTGATATTGCAGCTGATCGTAAAGCTGTTGGGCTGCGATATTGTCTTTGGCGACATGCAGATACAGCGTTTGTTTGCCCCAACTTTGGGCCAGGACCTCACAGGATTGGAGGAGTTGGCGGGCCACCCCTCGCCGTCGATGACCGTCGCTAACGGCGAGATTGGAAACATAGGCTCGCTGGGGTAACAACGGTAATGGCGATCGCAGTGCCACTTCTGCGGTGCCGACCAGTTGTTCGTTCGGTGCGATCGCAGCTAGGCAGTAGTATCGCGGGCTATGGGCCCTCAGGCGCAGCTTCAGGTCTTCGTTAATGCCGACGCGCATCACGGGATATAGCCAGCGGTTAAACCGATTCGGCGGGTAGAAACTGCTGACCAGAACGTCGACCAAAGGAGATAGGTCAGTCAACGTGGCCGTTCGGATGTGATATTCCGCTTTTCCTGCTGGCGACGGTGTGGAAGAGATCGCGTTAGCCACTCTGTTTGAAATGTTAAAGACGGATATTTCTCAAGCATAAGGCGCAGAGGAGCTCGTCATGCCCACAGAAAGCTCCGTGACGCGAAATCGGCTCAGCCTTTGATCGGGTTGCTGTACCTTCATCAGAGCGTCTTTGGCGGGAGACTTCTCCTACAAGTGTCTGATCAGGGAACTATTCTGAGTGCCGCATCTCCTTAACGCCGGATCAATGGTGTCACGACAATAAGTTTAAGACGGTGCGAATGGCTTAGGCAATTCCTGGTTTTGGCTGTTGACAGCATGGCTCCACTTTTAGCCTTGGAATTTGCCTGGGTTGCCACTGCTGTCGTGTGATGCCGAAGTACAGCACTTTGCCAATTTGACGTCATCCCCTTAAAACGTTGCCCAGACGTGATGCAGAGACAGGCGATGCGGGAACTCTGGGAAGGACCTGAAGAATCAATGGTCTCACTGCGCATTGATGATGGCCGTAAGCACTGTGTTGCGGCTCTAATGATTCAGCAGTAAAGATTCCGGCTAGACCTAGAGTACGATGCATGGTGACTCCAGACCGCAGACAACGGAAGAATGCATCCAAACCAAAATTGCTGGTCGTTGATGACGAACCAGACAATTTGGATCTGCTATACCGTACCTTCTATCGCCAGTTCAAAGTGCTACGCGCTGAGGGCGGCCAGGCGGCGCTCGACACCTTAGCTGAGCATGCTGATATTGCCGTCGTGATTTCTGACCAGCGCATGCCTGGCATGAGCGGTACGGAGCTGTTGCGCCTGTGTGCCGAGCAGTATCCCAACACGATGCGGATTATGTTGACGGGCTACACCGACGTTGAAGATCTCGTCGATGCGATCAACGAAGGTAAAGTTTTTAAGTACGTCACGAAGCCTTGGGAAGAAGAGGATCTACGGGGCATTGTTGATCAGGCCGTTGATACCCATCGCGTTTTGTTCGCGCGGACTCAAGAGCTGAATCGGGTGCTGCGACAGGAGACTTTACTCAACGCCATCACCACAACAATTCGTAGCGCTCAAACCTCTCAGGAGATGTTGCAAACGATTGTTGAAACCCTTGGAGAAGCGCTAGAGGTTGATTACTGTATCATTCAGCCGATCTATGCGACGGAGTCGGTCAGCGCCTTTTTTACCTATGTGGCGCATCCGGAAGTCGAGTCAGCGTCGGGGGCGGTGACAACCCCTCGTGAGGTGGCCCACCAGCTGACTCAGACGGTCTGGGAAACCGATGAGCTAGTGGTTTTAGAAGACATTGAAGCCGCAGATGCCTTGGTTACGACCTCCCAGCGGTCGGCCTGTAGCGCCCTAGGCATTCGGGCTAGTGCCATGGTGCCCCTGGTGTGTAAGCACGATCTGATGGCGATGCTGGCCCTGCATACCTGCGATCAGCCGCGGTCTTGGGATGAGAGTGAACAGCGACTGCTGTCAACCCTGGCCAACCAGGCGGCCCTAGCGCTATCTCAAACCTGGACCTACGAGCGGGTGCAGGCGTTGGCTCAGCGTGAAGTGCTGATCAATACGATTACCCAGGCGATTCACCATAGCCTGGAGCCGAAGCAGACCTTTGCCGCGATTACTCAAAAGTTAGGGCAGGCGTTGCAGGCGGATGGTTGCGCCCTGTCACTGTGGACTGAGTCGGACGAATTTGTCGAATGTGTGGGGCTTTACGATGCCCATCAGCCCATCGGTATCGATCAGTCGTTGCCCCAGTCTAAGGTGCCGATTGCCGAGAATCCTATTCTGCAAACGCTGTTGTTCACGCTGGCGCCTGTGGTGTTGGACAATCTGGACGAGCGCCCTAAAATGGCCTCCCACGACCTGCCGCTGCAGTCTTCTGCTAAGGCACTGTTGGTGATGCCGTTAATGGCAGAGGGCAAAATTATTGGCAGTATCAGCCTGCGCCAGGTGAGCCAGCCCCGTCGTTGGCAGAGCGAGGAAATTAATTTAGCCCAGGCGGTGGCTAATCAGGCTGCGATCGCAGTGCAGCAGGCCCGGCTGTATCAGACAACACGTCAGCAGGCGGAGCAGCTGATGGCCTCTGACCAGCAAAAAACGGCGTTTTTCCAGAATATTTCCCACGAATTTCGGACGCCGCTAACGTTGACCATCGGCCCGCTCGAATCGGCCGTCTCTCAAAATCAGGGGCTGGACCTAGAGCAGTCCACCATGGCGCTACGCAATTCTCGGCGGTTACTGCGTTTGGTGAACCAACTGCTAGACCTACAGCGACTGGACGCTGGCCGGATGCAGGCCATGTTTCGACCCTGTGACCTGGCCGAATTTGTGCATGAGGTGGTGGGGCCGTTCCAGAGCTATTGCGATCGCAAGCAGCTCAACTTGATTAGCGATCTGGCCGACTGCCCGACGGTTTATTTGGATCTAGAAAAGTTCGAC